>JABSPI010000013.1 GCA_013214365.1 Erythrobacter sp. | reverse complement strand
GCACACGACCGGTTGCCCGGTTGAGATTCCACCAGCGGTGCCGCCTGCATGATTGCTGGCGTAAACCGGATTGCCATCCTCGCCGGGGTGCATTTCATCGGCGTTTTCTTCACCGGTCAGCCTTGCGGCTTCGAACCCGTCGCCGATTTCAACGCCTTTGGTGGCATTGATGCTCATCATTGCAGCGGCCAGTTCGCTATCAAGCTTGGCATAGACCGGCGCGCCCCATCCCGCCGGAACACCGGTGGCAACGCATTCGACCACCGCGCCCAATGACGATCCGCTTTTGCGCGCTTTATCGACCATTTGTTCCCAGCGTTTCGCGGCCGATACATCCGGGCAGAAAAACGGGTTCTGGCTGATTTGCGCCAAATCAATCGCCTCGCGGTCGATTGTGTCACCGCCCAGCTCGCACACATAGGCGGTGATTTGCACCTCGGGTATGATCAAGCGCGCCACCGCTCCGGCGGCCACGCGTGCGGCCGTTTCGCGCGCGGAAGAGCGCCCGCCGCCGCGGTAATCGCGAATGCCATATTTGGCGTCATAGGTGTAATCGGCGTGACCCGGGCGATAGCGTTTTGCGATCTCGGAATAGTCTTTGGAGCGTTGATCGGTGTTTTCGATCATCAGATGGATCGGTGTGCCGGTTGTGACCTGAACGCCATCACCATTGTCGAACACGCCGGACATGATGCGCACTTCGTCGGCTTCTTTGCGCTGGGTGGTGTATTTGCTTTGTCCGGGCTTGCGCGCATCCATAAACGGTTGGATGTCGCTTTCGCGCAAGGGCAGGCCGGGCGGGCACCCGTCCAACACCGCGCCAAGGCCGGGGCCATGGCTTTCGCCCCAAGTGGTGAAGCGCAAAATGCGCCCAAAAGTGTTCCAGCTCATACCAAGTCATTTCGCCCAAGCGGGCCCATTTGTCCATCACCCGATGGCCGCATGTTTCGCGATGCGGACAAATCGCGGCCTTGGGTGGTATTCACGCCCGCTTTCCTGCAAAAACAAAACCATGATTGCAAAGCTATCGGGCAGGCTGGACTCTATTGGAGAGGATTGGGCCATCGTCGACGTCCAAGGCGTGGGCTATCTCGTCCATTGTTCGGCGCGCACATTGAACGCGCTGGGCGAAGTGGGTGAGGCGTGCACCGTCCACACCGATATGCAGGTTTCCGAAAACGACATGCGCCTGCTCGGCTTTGCGGAAAGCGCAGAACGCGATTGGTTCCGCCTTTTGACGCAGGTTCAAGGGGTGGGAAGCAAAGTGGGGCTCGCGATCCTCTCCGCGCTCTCCACCGGCGAGCTGCGCGATGCCTGCGCGGCGGGCGATGCAACCAGCGTGGCGCGCGCGAACGGCGTGGGGCCAAAGCTGGCGGGACGGATCGTCAATGAGCTCAAAGACAAAGCAGGCGCGCTTCCGGGCGGAGCCACAGGCTCCGGCACGGGCGCCTTCAGCGCACCTGTGGGTGGCGCCAGCGCCGATGCGGTGAGCGCGCTGGAGAACCTCGGCTTCAAACCCAACGTGGCCGCGCAAGCGGTGGCGCGCGCTGTCGAGGAACTGGGCGAAGGCGCGGGCGAGGGCGAACTGATCCGGGTGGCCCTTAAGAAGGCGGCTGGATGATGTTCAGAAAGAAGCGCTCGAGTTCGGAGGCCTTTGGGCATGAGGTTGATGGCCTTCTTCGTGGATCGACAGTTCGTTTCTTTCGGAATGAAGGCCAGTGGTCGATCCAATTCGGTGCGCAGTATGTACTCTCGACTAACAGTTGGCGCTTACTCGGTGCGAAGAGCATCATCGTGACTTCAGAAGATCACGGACATCAATTCGGCCTTCCTGCACCTGTCGACGCAGGGTTGAGGGCAAATGAGGCGGTTGCCGGCTACCATGTCACCGGTTTTGAAATGGACTCTGCAACGGGTGACGCATCTGTAAGGATCGGGGAAGCGCTCATCCTCCAAATCGTGACATGGTCAATGGCTTATGAGACTTGGCAACTCTACAGCGATGGCGAGTTCTTTGGGGCTGTTGGTAATGAGGGACTGCGATGACCGACGACAAACCCATCCACTCCCCCGACCGGCAAGCTGGTGACCCTGACCAGGCGCTGCGGCCTAAGTCCTTGTCCGAATTCATCGGGCAGGAAGCCGCGCGCGATAATCTGCGGGTGTTCATTACCTCGGCCAAAGCGCGCGGGGAGGCGATGGATCATACGCTGTTCCATGGGCCACCAGGGCTGGGAAAAACCACGCTCGCTCAAATCGTTGCAGGCGAGCTTGGCGTTGGCTTCCGCGCCACATCCGGCCCCGTGATCGCCAAGGCGGGCGATCTTGCGGCGCTGCTCACCAATCTCGAACCGCACGATGTGCTTTTCATTGACGAAATCCACCGATTGAACCCGGTCGTCGAAGAAGTGCTCTACCCCGCGATGGAAGACCGCGCGCTCGACATCATCATCGGCGAAGGGCCATCGGCGCGCAGCGTGCGGATTGACCTGCCGCCCTTTACGCTTGTTGGCGCAACCACGCGCCAAGGGCTGCTGACGACCCCCTTGCGCGACCGGTTTGGCATTCCGGTGCGGTTGCAATTTTACACCCATGACGAATTGGATCTGGTGGTGACGCGCGCGGCCAATCTGCTTGGCTTGGCGATCGACCGGGATGGCGCGCGCGAAATTGCACAGCGTTCGCGCGGGACCCCGCGTGTGGCGGGACGGCTGCTGCGCCGGGTGCGCGATTTTGCCCAAGTGGCCGGTCAAGCCACCGTCACCCGCTCTATTGCTGATGATGCGCTGACCCGGCTGGAGATTGACCGGTTGGGATTGGACGCGATGGACCGGCGTTACCTCACTATGATCGCCACCACTTACAAAGGCGGTCCGGTCGGCGTGGCGGCGATTTCCGCCGGACTTTCAGAGCAGCGCGACACGGTTGAGGAAGTGATCGAACCCTACCTCATCCAATTGGGCCTGATCGCGCGAACCGAGCGCGGGCGGATGCTTAATGATGCGGCTTGGGCGCATTTGGGAATCGATCAACCCCGAACGCAAACGGGTCCTTCCAACCCCGATCAACCCGGAATGTTTGACGAAAACCGCTAAGGCAAGGCCCGTTTTCGGTCTCAAAACGGGACAGCCAAGCCGAAATGCGGCGCAAACGCGTCTTCATGGAGGTGTAGCGGCTATGGATCATGGTTAACGCCATTGCGGCGAATCCCTTTCTGACCCCAAAGCAGTGTCGGTATTATTAAGGGTGCGGTTTATCTGTGCTCGATTACGTTGAAAGCGGGGTTCGTTTTCATGTCTGTCAAACTGGCTGTAGCAAAGCTGTCTGCCACCGCTGCCGGGGTCGCGTTGATGACCGGCGGCGCGGTGCGTGTGGCTGAGCCGATGGCGACGGACGACCCAGCCTACACCACGGATGCCGATGGCAAATTGGTCGAAAGCAAGCTGATTGCCAAAAGCAAATATATCAAAGAGGGTGTGCCAGATCGCCGCGTTCGGATCATCGATCGCACATCGGAATGCGTGCCCGTCGAACCGGAGCCCGCCTTTCCCAGCACTGCGCCTTTGCCGATCTTGATGGGGGCCAGCATTCCGTTGCCAATTATGCAATTTTCACCTTCTGGCACGGTGGTTGAAACCTATTTCGATTCGGTTGAATGCCCTCCGATCACCCGCGTTGCCTATGCCCCTGCTCCCCTGCCACCGCTCCCGCCAGTCAGAGGCGGCGGAGGCAGCGCTGCGGCGCCAGTTATTTTTGGCGGAGGTTTCGGAGGCGGTTCTGGAGGTTTCTTAGGCGGATTTGTGACGAGCAGTTCGTCGTCTTCGGGTGATGTTACGGTCAATAACGATGTCTCCGCTGAAGCCACTGCGGCAGCGGTTGCGGCCGCGGTTGCTGCGGTTCTAAACGATATTGATGTGCCGCGACCGCCCGTAACTTCGCCGCCGCCGACCTCAAGCAGCGGTGACATCAATATCGACATCGACATCAGTTCGACCAGTTCCAGCAGCACGTCGAGCAGCAGCAGCACGTCAACCAGTTCGAGCACGTCGACCAGCACGAGCAGCTCGACCAGCTCAAGTTCGTCGAGCAGTTCTTCATCATCGAGTTCCGGTGATCCCGGGCATGGTTCGTCGAGCTATGGTTCTTCGAGCCACGGATCGTCGAGCTATGGTTCTTCAAGCCACGGATCATCGAGCTATGGATCCTCAAGCTATGGTTCATCCAGCCACGGCTCTGGGGGGACACCGGTGCCCGCGCCTCCAATGATGCTTCTGTTTGCCCTTGCGGCCGCGGCTATTCTGCGGCGCAGAGTGGTTAAGGCCTAACTCGGCCCGGTCGGCAAGAATCTGAGAAAAGACCGACCAAAGTCCGCTTAGCCCCCGGCGGCGTCAATTGGCGCAATACCTTGCAGTTCGCCGCCAGCTTCCTGCCAGGCAAGGATCCCGCCGGCCAGATGTTGAGCAGGTGCGCCCGTGTGGGCTGCAAGGCGTTCAGCCACGATGCCAGACCGGCGTCCCGACCTGCAATAGAGCACCACTTCGCGTCCATCGCTGAAATCCAGTTGTGCCGGATCGAAAGCGTCGAGCTCTATATGCTCGGCTCCCGGAATGACGCCTAACGCGACCTCTTCGTCGCGGCGGACGTCGATCAACCTGACATTATGCGCTTCCAGCTTGGTGCGTAAATCGTCGACGGACAGTTCAACAATCGCTGCCTCAGATGTTTCTTTGGATCCGCTGTCAGGATCGGCTGTAAGCGCCAATTCATAACCAGACGGCATGTATCGCTCCTCGCTCTCACCATCGCTTGGGGTGCATGCACCGAGCAGAAGTGGAAGAGCGAGGAGGGCAAGAGGAGGTTGCGGGGTCACGGCGTTATCCAATCAAGCAGCCAATTTGCGCAGCACGTAATGAAGGATCCCGCCATTGCGGTAATATTCCATTTCGTTGGCGGTATCGATCCGGCACGCGGTTGTGAATGCAAAAGTGGATCCATCTGCGCGGGTCACCGATACCTCCACATCTTGCCCCGGCTCCAGATCAGCCAGCCCCGCAATGCTGAATGCGTCATCGGCATTAAGGCCAAAAGATTTGCGCCCCTCGCCCTCCTTAAATTGCAGCGGCAGGACGCCCATTCCGACCAGATTGGAGCGGTGAATCCGCTCAAAACTCTCGACTATCACTGCCCGCACGCCCAGCAGGATCGTTCCTTTGGCCGCCCAGTCGCGCGATGACCCGGTGCCGTATTCCTTGCCACCAACCACAATCAATTGGGTGCCGTCCTGTTTGTGCCGCATTGCCGCATCATAAATTGGCATTTGCGTCCCTTTATAGGTGGTGAAGCCCCCTTCGACGCCCGGGACCATTTCGTTTTTGATCCGGATATTGGCAAAGGTGCCGCGCATCATCACGTCGTGATTGCCGCGCCTCGAACCATACGAATTGAAATCCTTCTTCAGAACCTGATTTGATTTGAGATAGGAGCCAGCAGGGGAATCTTCCTTGATCGCACCGGCTGGTGAGATGTGATCGGTGGTCACCGAATCGCCCAGNATCGCCAGNGGCTTCGCATCGAGAATGTCGGTGATCGGCGCCGGCGTCATTTCCATCCCTTCGAAATAGGGCGGGTTGGCAACATAGGTTGAGCCGGCGCGCCAGGCATAGGTGTCGGATGGTTCCACNGTAATTGCCTGCCAATGTTCATCGCCTTGATGCACATTGGCGTAGCGAGCTTCAAACATGGACCGATCAATATTGGCCGCCCGATTGTGCGCAATCTCGGCATTGGTTGGCCACAAATCGGCGAGCATGACGTCATGGCCGTCTTGGTCCTGTCCAATCGGCGTTGTGGTGATATCCTGTGTCACTGTTCCCAGNAGGGCATAGGCCACAACCAAGGGCGGTGATGCAAGGAAGTTGGCGCGCACATCCGGGCTGACACGGCCTTCAAAGTTGCGATTGCCTGACAAAACACTGGCGGCAACAATATCGTTGCCATTGATCGCTGCGCTGATCGGGGGGGCAAGCGGGCCAGAATTGCCGATACAGGTCGTGCAGCCATACCCGACGAGGTCAAAACCGATTGCATCGAGATCATCTTGCAATCCCGATTTTTCAAGATAATCGGTCACCACTTGCGATCCGGGCGCAAGCGAGGTTTTGACCCATGGTTTGGGCGTGAGACCTTTTGCATGCGCCTTTTGTGCAACCAGACCTGCCGCGATCATGACGTCGGGGTTGGATGTATTGGTGCAGCTTGTGATGGCTGCGATCACAACATCGCCGTCGCCAATGTCGTGATCGGTATCGGCCACATCGACGCGTGCCGGTTTATCCTTGTTGTAGATGCTCGCCAGATCGCCGTTAAACAGTTCATCCACCTGCGGCAGCGTCACTCTGTCCTGCGGACGCTTGGGCCCGGCGAGGCTGGCCTCGACCGTGGCGACATCGAGTTCGAGTGTCTTCGAGAAAACCGGGACATTGTCCGGGTCAAACCAAAGCCCCTGCTCCTTTGAATAGGCTTCGACCAAGGCGATCTCGTCTTCGCTTCGGCCTGTCAGGCGCAAATAATCAATGGTCTTGTCGTCGATCCCGAAAAACCCGCAAGTCGCGCCATATTCAGGCGCCATATTGGCAATCGTTGCGCGATCGGCGAGCGTCAGGTTGGCAACCCCGGGGCCATAGAATTCGACAAATCTCCCCACAACCCCGACTTCGCGCAGCATTTGCACACAGGTCAGAACCAGATCGGTTGCGGTCACCCCTTCTGCCATCTTCCCGGTCAATTTGAATCCGACCACTTCCGGGATCAGCATTGAGATCGGTTGGCCCAGCATAGCCGCCTCGGCCTCGATCCCGCCAACACCCCAGCCCAGCACACCCAAGCCGTTGATCATGGTCGTATGACTGTCTGTTCCAACGCATGTGTCGGGATAGGCGACGCGCTCGCCCGCCTCGTCAGTGCTTGACCAGATGCCCTTGGCGATGTGCTCCAGGTTCACCTGATGGCAAATGCCAGTTCCAGGAGGCACCGCGGAAAAGTTCTCAAAGCTCTTGGAGCCCCATTTGAGGAAATCGTAGCGCTCGGCATTGCGCTCATATTCGAGCGCCATATTGGCTTCCATTGCGTGAGGATGGCCAAATTCGTCGACCATCACCGAATGATCGATCACCAGATTGACCGGAACCTGCGGGTTGATCTTGTCGGTGTCCCCGCCNAGTTTCTTGATCGCATCGCGCATCGCGGCAAGATCGACAACACANGGCACGCCGGTGAAATCTTGCAANAAGACGCGCGCCGGGCGGTACTGGATTTCATTGCCCGTAACCGGGTTGTTCTGCCAATCGACGACCGCCTCGATATGTTCTCGTCCCACGGTAAAGCCGCCATCTTCGAAGCGCAGGAGATTTTCCAGCAGCACTTTCATCGAGATCGGCAGGCGTGACACATCACCCAATTGCTCCGCCGCTTTGGCAAGCGAGTAATAGGCGTAGGTCTGCCCGTTCACATCGAGCGATGAGCGGGTCGCAAGGCTGTCATTGCCGGTGGCTGTCATGTGTTTTCATCCCCTGTGCTGCCCCTTTGGACCAAGCGCGTCCGGAGCCGTCATTTGCGCTGTAAGTCGTGCTAGACTGCACTTGTTTGGTCAAGGGTTGGGCTTGCGCCAAGGTCTGATTTGCTCAGAGGGTTGCCGCTGAAAGTCCTAGTCGGGCATGGTATTATTGGGTTGGTCTGCCGTTTTGCGGGTCGCAATCCAACACCCGGTCACGATCAAAACGGTTCCCGCAATTGTCGGCAAAGTGACACTTTCGCGGAAGAACGCCCAGCCAAGGATGCTGGCCCACAAGAACCCGGAATATTCGATTGGCACCAATGCCTGCGCCTCGGCACGGGCATAGGCCCAAGCAATCGCCATGGAGCCCGCGACAGTGAGCACGCCGCCAGCAATGATGGCAGGCATAACGCCGTCGACGATCGGGGTCGCGAAGAAAGGAACAAACAGCAACAGAAACAGACCAGAGACCCCGCTGTGAAAGGTCGCCACTTCGATCGGACCGGCGCGTTGTGACTGCTTGCGGATCACCACGAAATTGTAGGCATAAAGCAAGGCAGAGATCATGAGGGATAGAAGGCCAAATAGGGTGTCCTCGTTGAAGTCGCCCTGGCCGATTTTGCCACCGATGATCACGATGGTCCCGGCCAGGCCGAGAATGCTCGCAAAGATCGCGCCGGGCTGGATCACTTCGCCCAGCAGCACGCGGGCAAAATACAGCGCCAATAAAGGCGCGACAAAGCTGATCGCTATCGCCTCTGCCAAAGGCAGTTTGGTGAGCGCATAAAACCAGCTCAGAGCCATCAGCGCAGAGACAATCCCGCGCTCCAGATGGAGCCTCATAGTCGTCTTCTCGGGCCAGTTGGTGCGCCGCCATAGCCAGACCGGGGCAATCGCCGCCGCCCCGACCAAGGCGCGCAAAACCGTAGCTGTGTATGCGCCGGTCGCACTCGCCGCTTCTTTCATGAAGGCATCCATCAACGACATCAAACCGATCCCGATTGCCGCGACAATGAAGGGCATCAGGCGCGACATGGCAGAAGATTGGTTAAGGCCAGAGGAGGGGATGGGCGCGGTCATATCGCGCCCGCCTTAGTCGGCTTGCGGCAATAGGTCACGCAGCTTGCGAAAATTGCGTGGCCCGCGGTTCAGCCGGGCGAAAGCGCTTGTGCTTGATAGCGGTGGAGGAAAGGGAGTATGCTGCAGCCATGGTTGGGCTCGCGGCGTTCGCTTTGCAGCCTGATCATGCGACGGGGAAAGGGAATATGCGCATTCATTTGAGCGGTTTTGCAGCACATTTTGGAGCAGCCACACTGCTCATTGGGACCAGCCTGGCTGGTGTCCTTGCCGCACATGCCGCATCCGCGCAGCAAGACGATACGGCCAGTGTAGCGGCACCGGTCGCACCGCCGGAAAACTCCGTTCCCAACGCCGATGGCAATCCCACTGGCACACCTGCGGATGCGCGCTTTGATGAGGCGTTTCCACGGATGATCTCCGACCCCGTGGTGCAAGGTGATTTGGCCCCGCCCGGTCCCCTGATCCAGGAATGGAGCGTTGAAAATGTTGCCGGCCTCATCACAGTGATTGAGGCGATCGGGGAAGAGGGGCTCGACCCTGCAGATTACGATCTCGACGCGCTCAAAGAGATGATGGCTCAGGGCAAATCTGAGGCGCTCGATGAAATTGCCTCGCGCAATTTCGTCTGGCTTGTGGAGGATTTGCGCGATGGGCGCACCCCCATGTCGGCGCGGGTGCAATGGTTCGTAATCGACTCTGACCGCGAGGCTTTTCGCACCGGCGATTTGTTGACCCAAGCAATGGCCAGCGGCGATGTCGCAGCGGTTCTGGCGGACCTCAATCCGACCCATGGCGATTATGCCCGCTTGCGCGATGAACTGGCTGCGACACCGCTCGAAGAGGCCGAAAAACGGCGGCTGATCCGCGCGAATATGGATCGTTGGCGGTGGTTGCCGCGTGATCTGGGGCGCATTCACCTGATCACCAATGTTCCAGAATATCAGCTGCGATTAACGGTTGGCGACCGGGTCATCAAAAGTTACCGCACGATTGTCGGAAAGCCCGGCCGAACCGCAACTCCGCAACTTGCTGAAATGGTCGAAGGGGTCGTGTTCAACCCGACCTGGACTGTCCCACAATCGATTGTCGTGGGCGAAGGATTGGGGCGCCGCGTGCTTAACAATCCGGGATGGGCGCGGGCAAATGGTTACAAGGCGAGCGAGGGCGCCAATGGGTGGATAACGGTCATCCAACAACCTGGCCCGGGCAATTCGTTGGGGCGGATGAAGCTGGAAATGCCCAACCCGCACGCGATTTTCTTCCACGACACGCCTGCACGCCATCTGTTTGCAAACACCAATCGCGCCTTGTCGCATGGTTGCATTCGCACCGAACGCGCGCTCGAACTGGCTATGACGATGGCGATCTTGGGCAAAGGGGCGACCCGCGATGAAGCGGTGGAGATCGCGACATCGGGCAAATACACAAAGGTCCCGATTGAGCGCAAAGTGCCAGCCTACATCACCTATTTCACCATGGGCGTGAATATTGACGGCGAATTGGTCACCTTCAACGACATTTACGAGCGCGATGCGCCCGTCTTGGCGAGCTTTGACCAGCCGCGTGTGCAAGGGCGCTCTGCCACGAGCGATGATGAAATCATCGTGATCGAAAACGATCCGCGCGACGAGGTGTAGCCCAGCCCGTTTGGCCATCGCGGCCCGGGCGCGCGCTTTTCACTTTTAGGCTTGGCGCGTGCAGTGCACCGGCGAATTAGAACGTGCCAGGCATATACCGTTGCGCCGCGGTCGGATCACCGGTTTCAAGCGCTGCCAATTGCGCTTCACGGCTCAGCATAGCCCCGTCTTCTTGGAGGCCAAGGCTGTCGGCATAGATCAATCTGCCGCCCGACATATGCATCAAAACCTCGCGGAATTGTTCCTTACCAAAGGCAAAGCATCCGTTTGACCGGCCCAGCCGGCCCCAGCTTTCGATATGTTTGGGCTCCGCATATTCGGCGCGGTGCATCACGATATAGCGGCGCAAAGCGGCCTCATTGGTCGGGTCAAGCCCCCCCAGCCGCACCGATGTGCCATAGCGCCCCTGATACCATTCCCATGTAACATAGGCGCCTTTGCTGGACGCATTGGAGCCGACCACATTGGAATAGGAATTGAGCCAACCATCGTGATCGGGGTCGGACCCGCGCCCATGGCTGCAATGCGCGCTGGTGACTTCTTCACGCTCCAGATTGACGAAATAGAACCGGCGGCGCGCGCTGTGCACACCGTAATCGGCGATCCCGACAATATCGCGTTTCCAGATCGCATCGCCAGCCCGGTCGAGCTCGCGCTTGGCAGTTTCGAACAAAACCCGGTCGCGCGGCGATCCGGCGCGCGGTTGAGCGGCCAGTTTGGCTGGCAAAGTAGGGAGCGCCGCAGCGGTGGCGGCAACCAGACCCGTCTTGATGATATCTCGGCGGTTCATGATGTTTATACTATCTACCTTAGAATGAAGTTCCCGTGAATCCCCTACTGCGCAGCTTTTACCCAGCGGATTCGTGGATTGCTTTGGCCGCCATGCCCAATTTGATGATGGCGGGCATATGAGATTGGATGGTGGGGCCAATATCAGCCAGAGCCGCAAGGCGGGGGTCGTTCTCTTTAATCATCTGCGCAATCGCTGGCCCGGTGGGGTGCAGCCGGCTGCGCGCGTTGAAAGCATTGGTTTTTTTATTGTTCGACAGGATCGCCGCGCTCATCAAATTGGCCATGACCGAATAGGGATATGTCGCGGTCGTATCGGTTAGCGGGGCCGGCGGCAGGAGGTTGTTTTTCTCCTGATCATTGTCGAAATTGGCCTCGATAAAGGCGGCCAAGGCGGCGCTGTAAGGGACAAAGGGGGTCTGAGCGAGCTGCAAAGTGACCACAGAGCCATCAAAGAACGGGCGCGCATTGCCGCGCTGTTCGAACGGGACCGCGCTGGCGGTGCAATCGATGAACAAGGTGCCCTGGGGCAATTGGACCTGCTCGTCATCAAATATCATCGCTGCCGGTTCGATTGCGCTGACCCGGCGTCCGCGATGGACCCGCGTGATTTGACCGAGCATCGCCACTTCGGCTTCCGAGATGACTGCGAAATGGAACATGCTGGGCGTGACATCGCGGTCAATCCGCAACATCGTGCCCCGCTGTTCCAGCTGGGCGAACATGTCATCGCCGTCCTGTGCTGTCGCCGCGCATTCAGCCAGGCTCAATTGAAATTCGATCAAACCCTCGAGCCGGTGGCGTGCCGGCTGCAACAATTTGCGGTTCATCATCCAGCTGTCACGCGGGCGAACCCAGTCGATCGCATCGGGAGACACTCCGGCCTCAAGCAACCATATCGCGGTGTCCATTGCGGTCTTGCCGCCCCCGATAATGGCGTAATGCGAGGGCAAATCATCGCTCGTTTGCCACAGATCCGGCAGGTCACCGGGCACCGCAAAGCGGGTGTTATCACCAATGGCAAACCCGGGCGTGTGGGTGGCGGGAACCGAGGTTTTAAACCAGGTCGCATCGACCAGTTTGCGGCGGACCTCGAAAGTGACCGGATCCCCCGACAAGATGTGGCGCGCTGTGTGAACCGGCGCGGCGGCATCTTCTGGCCCGCTGCGATATTCGGTTAAAGGGTGATAGGCGACCCGGCCTGAGGGGATCAGCCGCTCGCTCACCAATTTGGAATAATAGGCGAGGATCTCGGCGTGTTTGGCGAGCGGGTACATGCCGGCATTGTGGCCATGCGTGTCGACCCGGTCAGGGCACAGCTCCATCGAATTGACACCATAGGTCGCGCTGGGCTGGTGCAAGGTGACAAAGGAATAGGCATCGTTCCAATGCCCGCCCGGGCTTGCATGTTTGTCGATCAGCGTGATGTGGCAATCGGGGTCTTCGTCGAGCAATGTGTCGGCAAATGCCAAGCCAACAGCGCCCGCTCCAACGATCAGGTAATCGGTTTGATGCTGGGTCATTGCCTTTTCTCTATGGGTTTAGCAGCGGTGTCGGGGGCAATATTGCCCTAGCCAAACATTGTGTTTTCATCTGCCATTGCAAGCATCGAGCGGGCGTGGCGCTGGGCCACTGCGCTTTGATCGTCGCCATAACCGCCTCCCAAAGCCGATGCCAGCGGGAGGCCGCGCTGCCGTGCATGGCGTAGGACGAAGCGATCGCGCAGCGCCAAACCGTCATCGGAAAGCGCCAATCGGCCCAGCCTGTCATCGCGGTGCGGATCGACGCCGGCCTGGTACAGCACCAGATCGGGCGCAAATTGATCGAGGATGGCGGGCAGATGTTTGTCCAAGGCTTCCAAATAGCCAGCATCATCGACCCCGTCGGGCAATGCGATATCGAGGCTAGAGCGGGCTTTGCGCACCGGAAAGTTTTTCTCGGCATGCATTGAGAAGGTGAACACATCTTCGCGGCCCGCCAACAGGCTGGCCGTGCCATCGCCTTGGTGCACGTCGAGGTCGACGATCACGATGCGCTTCGCATCGCGCTCTTCCAACAAACGGTTTGCAGCGACCGCGAGATCGTTGAACACGCAATAGCCCGCGCCCGTATCCGCCAGCGCATGGTGGCTGCCCGCAGCAGAATTGGCGGCATAGCCGTGTTCCATGGCCAGCTTTGCGGCAAGCCATGTGCCGCCATTGGTGTGGCGCACCCGGTCGCGAATGGTTTTGGTCACGGGAAATCCGATCCGGCGTTCCTTGGCGCGCGGCACGCTGGCGGTGAAGACCTCTTCGACATAAGCGGGATCGTGCACCGCTTCGAGCCATTCGCGCGGCATGGGGTCGGGCGCGTGCTCGGTTATGGCTTGGCCCGATGCGCGCAGCTCCTCCATCACCAGATAATATTTGTCGAATTTGAATGTGCCGCGCTCGGGGCGGGGCGCCATGTAATCAGCGTGGTGAACGACGTGGAGCAGGGTTAGATCGCTTTCCGCGCCAATGCCGCCAGCTCATCATAGATCGCGTCTTCTTCGCGGCTTGCGGCATTGCGCCAAGTGGTCGCGGTGTCGCGGTTGAGCAGCGCGCCATCTGCGCTCAGCACCAGAAGATTGGGTGTGCCGGGCAAATCATCGACCCCGAAACGCCGGGCGATGTGCAGATTATGGCCATCGCCCGATTGCGGCATGCCGATATTGACGAAGACAAGTTCGTATCTGTCATCAACCAAGGCGCCAATGCGTTCGCTGGCCAGCCACCCGGCGAGCGCGCGGCTGTCATGGCACCAGTTTGCGCCCATCACCACGATGACGCGTTTGCCATTTTCCCCGGCGCGGGCAAGCGCGGCCTCGACATCGCCCATCGCGTCATCGGAAACCGCGTAAGAGCGCGCCTCGGGGTAATCATGCCCGTGCGCATGGGTGAGCGCGCCAGCCAGCATCCCTGCGCCGATCACAGCAGCGGCCGCCAGAAATCCGGCGAGAACAGGTTTGATCATTCGGCCGCTTCTGCCGCATGCGGGTCAAAGGCAACCGCTTCGCCGGCTTCGATCTTGGCGGCTTTTTCTTCGACCAGACGCACAATGTGATCGAGCATGTCCTCATCCTCAATCGTGTGCGCCTTCACGCCGGAGAGGTAGACCATATGCTTGCCAGAGCCGCCACCGGTCAGGCCAATATCGGTTTCGCGCGCTTCGCCCGGGCCATTGACCACGCAGCCCAGCACCGAAAGGCTCATGGGTGTCTTGATGTGTTCAAGCCGCTTTTCGAGCGTTTCAACCGTGCGAATAACGTCAAATCCCTGGCGCGAGCAGGAGGGGCAGGACACCACCCGCACGCCGCGTGTGCGCAGGCCCAGGGCTTTGAGCATTTCATAGCCGACCTTGACCTCTTCCTCCGGCTCGGCCGAAAGCGAGACCCGGATCGTATCGCCAATCCCGGCCCACAGCAGCGAACCCATCCCGATCGAGGATTTGACCGTTCCGCCGATCAATCCGCCCGCCTCGGTGATGCCAAGGTGCAAGGGGCAATCCACCGCATCGGCCAATCCATGATAGGCCGCCACAGCGAGGAACACATCGGACGCTTTCACCGCGACCTTGAAATCATGGAAATCGTGGTCTTGCAAAAGCTTGATATGATCAAGCGCGCTCTCGATCAGCGCCTCGGGACACGGCTCCCCATATTTTTCGAGCAGGTCCTTTTCCAAGCTGCCGGCATTGACCCCGATCCGGATCGCACAGCCATTGGCTTTGGCCGCGCGCACAACTTCGGCGACCTTTTTTTCATTGCCGATATTGCCCGGATTGATCCGCAGGCAAGCGGCCCCGCCATCAGCCGCTTCGAGCGCGCGTTTGTAATGAAAGTGGATGTCGGCAACGACCGGGATATTGGCCGCCCGGGTGATCAACGGAAAGGCGGCGGTCGCCTCTTCGGTTGGGCACGACACACGGATGATATCACACCCCACCTCTTCGCAGCGGCGGATCTGATCGATCGTTGCCGCTGCGTCTTCGGTGGGGGTGTTGGTCATGGTTTGGACCGTGATCGGCGCATCCCCGCCCACGGGGACATCACCCACCATGATCTGGCGACAATTGCGCCGGTCGATATCTCGCCAAGGCCGTACTGAAGACATGACCATCGCTATAGGCGCGCAAAGCCCACGGGGCAATGATGCAAGAGCGCGCTGTGTTCAGCCCGGTTGGCGGTTTACCAGCGGATCAGGGGCGGCGCGGCAAACCGCCAGAAAATCGCCCCGATAAAGGCCGGTGTCACATGCCAGAAGCCGATATGCAGAAGCGAATCGAGCGGGCAGGTGATGTTGTAAGCCAGCGCGCCAAGTGCGCCGCTCGACAAACCGATCAGCCACCCCGCCCGTTCAAGCGAGACCGGCGCCCCGCGGCGCAAATGCCAAATCCCGGCCAATGCAATCACCGAAGAGGCGGCCAATCCGCGCGCGGCGCATTTCCAATAGAGCAGGCCCGGATCATCCATGCCCATTCCATGGTCATGCCCGGCCTCGATCGAAATGAGGGTGATCATCGCTGCGATGGGTAGGACCGCCAGGATTGCAGTGCTCCATTGCGAGGCGGAGGTGCGTTGCCCAATGCGCGGATTGGCGCTGGCGACGAGCGCGGCGGTGCTGGCGACGCCCACAACGCCAAGCAGGCCGTTGCTGATCCAATAAAAGGGAGATGCTTCGCCGGTCAAAGCGCCAAACCAAAAACCATAATACACAACGCAGGCAATTCCCGCCGCCAGTGTCGCACATACGATCATTGCGGCCCCGTCGCGCGGCCTCACCCGCCTAACCGGTGTCATATCAGCCGTTAGGGCGGCGATAAGATCATCTCGGGATTGGTGTTTTTCCATTTCTACTGTTCTTCCTCGACCAAGGCGGCCAATTTCTTAAGGCCCCGATGGATATTCACTTTGACCAGACTTTCGCTCTGTCCGGTTTTTTGAGCGGCTTCGCGGATCGACAAGCCGCCGATTTTGACCAATTCGATCACTTGGGATTGTTTGTGTGGCAATTGTTTGAACAAGCGATCGAGGCTGACACGTGACATCACGACTTCTTCGTCACTGTCCTCAACCGCGTCGCCTTCAAGCAGTTCCTTGCTCTCATGTTTATAAACTTTGCGCAGGTGGTCGACCCAGCGATAGCGCGCGATTGCGGCCATCCATGGCAAAAACGGACGCGCCGGATCCCAGCTTGCTCGCTTGGTGTAAAGCGCAATCAGCACCTCCTGCACCAGATCATCAATGGCGTGCGGGGGGATGCGCCGTTTGAAATAGCGTTCAAGCCAAACGCCCGCCTCTGCCAGCAACACATTGGCCGCGGCTTTATCGCCGTCCTGTGTTGCCATCATGAGGCGGGCGAAGGTTGGCTCGTCAGCGACCATATCCCTACCTCGATCAGGCCTCCATACGCGCGCTCAGGCGGCTCAAGATGTGATCGACGCTCAAGACGCCGGGGCCGCGGCTGATGATGATGCCAGCCATAGCCAGCACGGTGATGTCCCAGCCGAAGAAATGCGCCCAAGTGGGGAATACAAAAATCTGGATCACCAATGCCATCACCGCAAGGCCGGCCGCAGCAAAGCGGCTAAACAGGCCAATAATCAGCAGGATCGGCAAAAGAAACTCGGCGTAGACCGTCATGGGCACCGCCAGATCCGGAGAAAGCGGCAGCCCGGTGAATTCATTAGCGAAGATGACGTATTGGGTCGGATCGATCTCCAGCCACGTACCATCCACGATCTTGGTTTCATAAGAGCGCCAGAAGATCAGACCCAAGGCAATGCGGGTGAGCAACAAGGCGATGCTTTCAATTGCAGTCCCCGACAAAATGCCGGTGATCCGCGACCAGAGTGATTGAAGCGCTTCCATTATGTCCTCCGTTGGAATGTGGACGTTTGGCTTTTGCCTGATGGGCCAAACGGATGAATTGGATTCTGGCCGCTTGCTCACTCTTCTCATCGCTTGTGTAAATATGGCCAGAGTGGCCCAAGCGAGATGGGAAAAGCAAGCAAGCAGACCGGATGGGTTGGTTTGCCCAGGCCGATTAGCGGTCGATCGGGGTTAGCGAACCTTTGCCCTTGGGGGTTTCGATACTGGTGCAGGTCCCTTTGTCGACATAGGTCCAGGCATTGCCTTGATAATCGCGGGTTGAAGTGCCAGCGCAGCTTGTACCCGGACCAGCGGCGCAGTCATTTTCGCCAGCAAGCGAGACTCCGTAACATTTCTCTTTGGCACCTTGCGCAGCAGCAGGCGCGGTCGCAAGACCAGCGGTGACGCCAGCGCTCAAAGCGAGACCGGCAAGCGAAGCGATAGATTTGGTATTCATAGTTTCTCTCCAAAAAACCGTGTGCAAGTAAGCGTCCCGCAGCACGGCGTGCTCGTGGGACCGCACAGGTTTCGCGGCGGCGGAGCGAATGGTTACACACAGAATGCAAAACATCATTTTGCATTCCGTGTGGCGGCGATCAGCGCAGCATTTTATGTAACCACGCAGCGCGCGCGCACGAATTATGAGATAGGTGCACACACACCTGTCCCGTGCGATCCATTTGTCTGCTAGTGGAGATGTTATGACGACGCCGCGCGAACTGATCCCCCCTTTTGGAGGCTTTGGCCTTGGCCTGCGCCGCACCCATTATGACGATTTTCTCAGCGGCCATGTGGCGGTCGATTTCGTTGAGGTGATCAGCGAAAATTACATGATCGAAGGTGGGCGACAGCTGCGCATTCTGGAACAGGTGCGGGCCAGCTTGCCGGTCATTGCGCATGGTGTTTCGATGTCGATCGGGTCGGCTGGCGGGCTTGATCGCGATCACCTTGCACGGCTCAAAATCCTCGAGCAACGGATCGATCCCCTGTTTGTGTCGGATCATTTGTCCTGGACTAGGACGAGCGCGCACAATTCGCACGATTTGTTGCCCATGCCTCTGACGCGCGACGCGCTGGATGTGGTGTGCGACAATATTGACGAGGCGCAAAATGCTCTGGGGCGGGCCATGCTGTTCGAAAACCCGTCGAGCTATCTCACTTTCCCCGAAGACGAGATGACCGAATGGGAATTCCTGAGCCAGATGGGGCAGCGCAGCGGATGCTATCTGCTGCTCGATGTGAACAATATCTATGTGTCATCGCGCAATCACGGTTTTTGCGCCGATGATTATCTTGCTGGCCTGCCGCTGGACCGGGTGCGCCAGATCCATCTAGCAGGCCATGATCCGGCCACGCCTGAACGCGATATTATCATTGATACACATGACCGCGCGGTCGCCGATCCGGTGTGGGAATTGTACGCCAAGGCGGTGGCCATGTTGCCGCAACCGGTCGCAACCATGATCGAACGCGATGAGGATATCCCGGCAATTGGCGTGCTGCTCGATGAGTTGGACCATGCGCGCAATATTGCTGGCGGTGCGGGGCACAAGGCGCTCGAACCGGCATGACCAAACGTTCTGAAGGTACCTCAGCGAAGCCGTCCCGCGCCGACCTTGCTCAGCGCCAGCAGGCCTTCTTGCAAGCGATCCATGACGATCGGGCGCCGCTGCCCCCGGGATGGGGCAATCGCCAGGCTGCGGGCATGGCGGTCTATCGCGGCAATTACCGCTCTGCATTGATGGCGGCTCTGGCTGATCTTTATGAGCGCACCGCGCTTTATGTTGGCGAAGAGGCGTTTCGGCGGGCCTCTATGCACCACATAATCACCCAGCCTCCCTCGGGCTGGACGATTGATGAGGCGGGGGCAGGCTTTGACAAAACCTGCGCGCAATTGTTTGGCGACAATCCCGAAGTGAGCGAGCTGGCTTGGTTGGAATGGACCATGCGCGAATTGGCCAGTGCGCCCGACACGCTCGCGATGGCTCCAGCCGATTTCGCCGAGGCCGGGGCGCATTTCGGTGATGAGGAATGGGCCAATCTGCGTCTTGCCTTGCAACCGCGCGCTGCCGCAAGGTTGGTTGGGCATGATTGCGAAAAGCTGTGGCGCGCGCTTGATACAGCCAGCTCGAACGCGCCCGATCGGTCGCACGCCCGGCTCGCCTCTCCCCAAAGCTGTCTCGTCTGGCGCGAGGGGGAGCGTCCCACTTTCGTGATGGTCGAGGCGGATCATACGGCGGCTTTTCATGCGGTTGCGGGGGGCGCGAATTACGCCGAAATGATCGGCGCCTTATTGGGCGATGATCCGGACCCCGCGCCGCAATTGGTTGAACACGCCGCGATGCGGGCTGGCGCGATTTTGGGCCGCTGGCTGCAAGAGGGGCTGATTGTGGGGCTTAACCCCTGATCACCTGTGGGCGATTACCGGTTGGCATGGTGCATACAACCACCCCAAGCGGCAAAAGACGCGCTTCGTTTGGCCTGAAACCCCCGTATCGTTTCGTCCGAAACCGCATGCCTTCTTGACACATGGGCGTGCTCGTTCAGGGTCGGCGCAAAGGGAGATATGATTTTGACCAACACCGCAATCGAACTGCGCAGCCCCAAGCCCAGCCTGATGCTGCGCGGGGTCAAATGGTTGATGAGCAAGCGCCAAGGCGTCTTTCCGCACGAGGCGGATGAATTCCGCGCCGCAATGGCCGGGCGCGAATTGCCTAAAGACGCGCCCATGCCCGCCGCCTTTGAAGCCAAGTTTCAGGTGGAACGCTGGGAAGCGGAAGGCCAGCAGGTGATCACCTTGCACCCCAAATCGGGGCCGGGTGAATGGCATATGCTGTATTTCCATGGCGGCGGCTTTGTCTTGCCGATGTTCAAGGAACACTGGCCGCTGGCTCAGGCGATGGTCGAAACCTGCGGGGTCAGCTTGACCTTGCCAATGTATGATGTGGTGCCCGAAAGCGCGCACAGCGTGCAAGATGCGCTTGCAGATGCGGCCTTTGCCAAATTGTGCGAAAGCCATGATCCGGCCAAAATCATCCTCAATGGTGACAGCGCGGGCGGTCATATGGCGCTCTCGCTTGCGCTGCGTCTGGCGAAAGCGGCGAAGGATGGTGGCGGCAAGCAGCCGGGCAAGCTGGCTTTGTTTGCGCCGTGGCTTGATATGACCATGGCCGATCCCGCCGTTGCCGCGGTCGAGCCGCATGACATCATGCTCAAAATGGGCACGTTGCGCGCATGCGGCGCGATGTTTGCCGGCGAACGTGACCCCGCCAGCGCACAATGCAGCCCGCTTTACACCGATCCGGCTGATCTCGCTTTGTTGCCGCCGACGCGGATCTGGACCGGGCGGCATGATGTTTTCATCGTCGATTCGCGCACATTTGTGGGCAAGTTGCGCGATGCGGGGGTTGATGCCAAACTCTACGAATACGAAGCCGCGCCGCATGTCTATATGGCGATTGTGCCCACGCGCGAGGCCAAGGATACGATGGCTTTGCTGCGCGATTTTATCGCGGAATAACCCGAGCCCCCACTGAGCCCCGACCGAGCCCAACTCTAACCCGGACCTGCGCGGGGTCAGGCGCTGAAACGCTCGCCCGTCATGTCCTCGGACAAGGCCCACAGCGCATCGGCGATCTCGGGATCAATGGCATAGCCGCGCACGCCACCGGCAGTGCTGTCATCGTCGCGCGCGGCGACGTGGCAATCTTCGCAATAGAGCGCGCCTTGGCCCTCCAATGTTGCGCTGGTCGCGGCCCAGACCTGNGTCGCGGCGCCTTGCGGGATGGTTTTGAATGTCATCGCCCCGCCATTGGTTTTCATCCGCTCCATCAGCGCAGCGATATCATCCTGCGTCAAATGGCGGCCCAGATTGGTCTGAATGCCGCCCGGATGCACGGCCAGCGCATGAATGCCATGCGCGCCAAAGCGTTTCTCCAGCCCCACCGAGAACAGCACATTGGCGGTTTTGGCCCGGCCATAGCTGACCCATGGGTCGTAATCGGTCGTCTCGAAATTGGGGTCATCCAGATCGGTCGGGGCCAGATGGTGGCCGCGGCTCGAGAGATTGACGATGCGTTTATTGGCGCCCCGCATGATCAGCGGCATCAGATGTTTGGTCAGCGCAAAATGGCCCAGATGGTTGGTGCCAAACTGCATCTCGAACCCGTCAGCGGTGTGCATTTTGGGGCAGGCCATAACCCCTGCATTGTTGATCAATAGATCGATCTGCTCGAACCGGCTGGCTGCCTCTTGCCCGCAGGCTTTTATGCTGGCGAGCGAGGCGAGGTCGCAGATGATCGTCTCCAGCTTGGCGTCTTTTTGCGCCTCTTTGATCGCGGCGATGGCGGCGTCCAACTTGCCCTGATCGCGCGCGGCCAGAATGACATGGGCCCCCTTGGCCGCCATGGCGCGCGCGGTTTCCAGCCCGAGGCCCGAATTGCCGCCGGTCACAAACACTTTTGTCCCGGTTAGATCATGGCCCTCCAAAACGTCATCCGTGGTCGAAGCGGCGCCGAAACTTTGCTCAGTGTTGGCCATATGTCTTGTCCCCTGTGGCTTTGCGCAAATCCAATATGGTGTGATGCGCGCAAGTGGGTTAGCCATGCAAGCTATGACAAACATTTTTCGCAATCTCACCGCTGCGCTGGGCGCAGTTTTGCTCGCCGCTCCTTTTGCCGGGCCCGTGATGGCCGACGATCACGGCGACAGCCACAGCGATGATGCGGCACCCAAATGGTCGATCGCGATCCATGGCGGGGCAGGGACGATCCGGCGCGATTTGATGACGGCCGAGCAAGAGGCGCAATATGAGGCGGCCTTGCAAGAGGCGCTTGATGCCGGCGCCAAAGTGCTGGCCGAGGGCGGAACCGCGATGGAGGCGGTGCAGGCCGCGATTATCCCGATGGAGGATTCGCCGTTGTTCAATGCCGGGCGCGGCGCGGTGTTCACTTGGGAAGGCGAAAACGAGCTCGACGCCTCTATCATGGATGGCCGCGATCGCTCGGCTGGCGCGGTGACCGGCGTGACCACGGTTAAGAACCCGATCCTGCTCGCGGACCGCGTGCGCACGGATAGCCCGCATGTCTTCTTGATGGGCGAGGGGGCCGAACAATTCGCCAGCGAGCAAGGGTTTGAGGTGACCGACCCCGAATGGTTCGCGACCCAGCGGCGGCGCGAGAGCCTTGAGCGGATGAAAGCTGATGCGCTCTCGGCGATGGATGTCGATTTGAAGTTTGGCACCGTGGGCGCGGTGGCGCTGGACATGGAGGGCAATCTGGCCGCGGGCACGTCAACCGGCGGGATGACCGGCAAACGTTGGGGCCGGATTGGTGATGCGCCGGTGATTGGCGCTGGGACCTATGCCGACAATCGCTCTTGCGCGGTGTCAGCGACGGGGTGGGGCGAGTTTTTCATCCGGGTGGGCGTGGCGCAGGAGATTTGTACTCGGATCAGAATTGCTAGCCATCCGCGATATGTGGAATGCCCAGAGGACGCATTTGGGCCAGACACAGTGTTCGTAACTTGCTCGGTCCGTGGTGTTAGCGTTGAAGACGCACAGGGAATTTCGGACGAGGTCATGGCCGAAGTCGCCGAGCTCGGCGGGGATGGGGGCATCATCCTCGTGACCCCGGAAGGCCATGCGCTCTACTCGTTCAACACCGCCGGCATGTATCGCGGCCGTGCGAACAGCGATGGGATGAATGAAGTTGCGATCTTTGGCGGGGAAGAGACGGGCACAGGCGAGCCGCCCGATCATTAAAGCCCCCGCATCTCAGATACCCAAGCGGCACCCGCGCGCCTCGAGGATGGGTTTCATCTCCCAATAGGCCGCCGGTGTCAGATGCAGCGGAATATAGGGGTGCAGATGGTGCACAATGTGGAACTGCATCCCCATCGAGCCCAGATTGCCAAGTTTCGATTTCCAACTGCGCGTGTTGCGATAGCGCCCCTGTTGCGCGCCGGGATGATGCGGCGCCCATGACAGGAAAAACACGATATAGGTGATCGCAATTTGATAGGGCAGCCACCACAGGAACAACGCCTCCAGCGCATATCCATTCCATGCGAGCGTCCCCAAGATCGCGATAAACCCGATCTTATAGGCCAGCGATAAGAGGATCACGTCGGGCCGTCCGGCGCGCATCAGGGCGGCGGAATAATCCTCATTACGCTTGGCGTTGGGCTGGCGCTGGACAATGGCGCACCAGATCGCCTGCCATGGGCCATCGGCCTTGGTGGTGATGTCGACATCCTTTTCCGGATCATTGGTGTGGCGATGGTGATCAAGATGCGTGATGCGCAGCGCCTGATACGGGGTGGTCAACATCCATGTGGTCGAATGGCCGACCAATTCGTTGAGCCAACGCAATTTGGTCCCCGGGCGCGCAATAATGTCATGCTGCGCTTCGTGAGTGGGCAGGTAGACCAGCGCCATATTGATGGTGGCAATCGGAAATGCAGCCCAAAGCGGCAGGATATCCATAAAGACCAGCGGCCACAGGCTCAGCCACACCGCCATATTGGCAAAGGCCCAGACCACCGCGATCCATGGCACTTTGCCTGAATATTTGCGCGCAATCTGGTTTTCGAGCTTGCGCAGCTCGCCATCGGACAGCTGCGAGAGATCGTCGGGCACTATGGGCGAAATGGCGTTCACACCCACCTCCCT
>JABSPI010000129.1 GCA_013214365.1 Erythrobacter sp. | reverse complement strand
GTGGGGGATATTCCGCTCCCGCTTCAGGTCAAATTGCTGCGTTTCTTGCAAGAGCGCACGATCGAACGCATTGGCGGGCGCAAGGCCATTGCGGTTGACACCCGCATTGTGTGCGCGACCCATCAGGATCTTGAGGCGATGATCGGTGCGGGCACATTCCGCGAGGATCTGTTTTACCGTCTGGCAGAGATTGTCGTGCGCATTCCCGGCCTTGCCGAACGGCATGGCGACGCAGTCCTGCTTGCCAAGGCATTTTTGAAGAAGTTTGCAGCGGAGATGAACCCCGCGGTCACCGGTTTTGCGCCTGATGCGCTCGCCGCGATTGATGCCCATCAATGGCCCGGCAATGTTCGCGAATTGGAAAATCGGATCAAACGCGCAGTGATCATGGCGGATGGCAAAATGGTCGCCGCCGCTGATCTTGACCTTGATCAAGGCGAAGAGGAAGCGGGCGATGTGCTCAATTTGAAAGCCGCGCGCGAGCAATCCGACCGGCGCATGATCCGGCACGCGCTTGCACGCAGCGAAGGCAATATCTCCAGCACCGCCAAGTTGCTGGGGATCAGCCGGCCCACGCTCTACGATTTGATCAAGCAATATGATCTGCATGCATAGGCTTATCCCGGCTCTCTTGGCTGTCATGCTGGCGGCATGCTCTGCCAGTGACGTGCCATCGGACGCTCCGGCCGATACAGATGGGAGCGCCATGCTCGCTCTGCTTGACGAGGCGCGCCTTGCGCTTGGCGAGGGGGATCTGGGCAAAGCTGGGCAGATTTACGAGCAAGCGCGTCAAGTTGAGCCAGAGAACCCTGAATTGTGGGTCGATATTGCGCGTTTGCGTTTTCGTCGGGGCGAGCATCTGACGGCGTTTGATGCGGCTGACCGGGCGCTTGAACTGGATCCGAATTCGGCATCCGCTTTGCTTTTGAGGGCACAATTTACTCGCGATTCGCATGGGGCTGCTGAATCGCTGTCGTGGTTTGAGGCCGCTCTCTTGGTTGATCCATCCAATCCCGGCGCCTGGGCGGATTACGCTGCCAGCCTCGGCGATCTGGGCCGGTATCATGATATGCTGACAGCATTGCGCCGCCCGGACAATGATGCCGCGAACAATCCGCAAATGCTCTATCTGCAGGCGGTAATGGCAGCGCGCGCCGGGGACAGTTTGCTTGCTGGATCGTTGCTCGATCGCAGTGGGCAGGTGCGGCGCGGGGTTCCAGGCGCGATCATGCTGGGGGCTATTATCGATCTACAGCAAAGCAATGCCGATAGCGCTGCGGATGGGCTGGAACTTCTGCTGGGCCGTCAACCGGAAAATTTGCGTGCCGGGGACTTGCTGGCCTATGCGCTGTGGATGGGCGGGCGGGACCGCGAGATTGTCGCGCGGTTTGAGCCGCGCGCTAATGATCAAGGCGCCTCACCCTATCTGATAATGCTGGTCGGGCGCAGTCTTGAGCGGATGGGCGAACGCCAACGAGGCATTGTCTACATCAAGCGGGCTTTGGAGCGCCAAGCCGAAGATCTCACCTTGTTTGCCAATGTCACGCCAACGGGCGTCCGCGCGCCTACAGCGACGCTGGAATTGCGCGCAGCGGCAAGCACCGGCGACCGGCAACGCCTTACCAGTTTGGCGAGCTCCTTTGTGCGGCAGGACCGTTATTCGGGGGGCGTTCATGGGCTGGCTGGTGATGCGGCTTTGCTTGATGGCGAATTGGCCGGCTCGCTCGAACATTACGAGGTCGCCGCCAGAGTGCGCCGGTCGTGGCCGCTTGTGCGCAAGATGATTTATGCTTTCGATGCCGCGCGATATCCTGATGCGGCCGATGCCTTGCTTGCGCGCGCTCTTGCCGGCGATCCGCACAATGCGGCGGCTTTGTTGCTTTTGGCACAGCGCAGTGCGCAACGCTCTGACTGGTTGCGGGTGGCGCTGTTGCTCGACACCGCGATTGGCCTTGGTGCAGGCCATGATCTGGAAGTGCTCGAATTGCGTGTGCAGGCGGCTCGCGAATTGGGGCAAGAGGCCCAAGCAAACCGCTATGAAGCCGCGTTGAACGAGGCGCGGCCTGGCGATTTCGTCGCCTCTTAGCTCGACAAACCCGGTGCAAACGGGCAGGGGCCCCATGTGCCAATTTCCATGCCCCAGCGCCTCTCTTTTCTCGCCGATCCGATGATTGCGGTTTTGCTGATTGCGACCACTTTGGCGTTTGTGGCGCCGGCGGTTGGCGAAGCGCGCGCAACCGCTCAGGTGGTTTCCAACGCGGCGATTTTCGTCTTGTTTCTGGTCAACGGGATGCGCATTGCCCGGGGCGAGATCGCGCGCGGATTGGCCAATTGGCGGTTCTTTTTGCCGCTGTTTGTGTTCGTCTTTGGTGTGATGCCGTTGATTGGCATGGGCATGGCGAGCTTGGCCGGCATGGTTTTACCGCCATTGGTTGCCTTGGGATTTTTATATCTGGGCACGCTTCCATCGACTGTGCAGTCGGCAACGTCCTACACCGCGCTTGCGGATGGAAATGTGGCGTTATCGGTTGTGGGCGCGGCGCTGCTTAATATTGCCGGCGTGTTTGTGACCGCTCCGATCTTTGCGCTGTTGGCCGGGGGCGAGGCGCCGCAAATCGGGACCGAGACAATTGTGCGGATCGGATTGATCTTGATCCTGCCCTTCCTGATCGGTCAGGCGGTTCAAGGCTGGACGATCGATTGGTTGAAACAGCGCAAATCGCAGGTTGCATGGATTGACCGGATTGTGATCGGAACGGCGGTCTATGTCGCGTTCTCTGGCGCGGTGGAGCAGGGCTTGGCCCGGATGTTCGCCGGGTCTGACTGGGCCGCGGTGATCGCGGTATCGGCGGTGTTTTTGATCGTGGCTCTGGGGGCGTGTTGGGCGCTCACTGCGCTTTTGGCACTGCCACGCGCAGATCGCATCGCCTTTCTGTTTGCTGGCGTGCAAAAGAGTGTGGCAATCGGCGCGCCTTTGGCCGCCATCCTGTTTCCAGCCGACGTAGCAGGCTTCGTGATCGCGCCTCTATTGCTGTACCATCTGTTGCAATTGGTGGTCGCAGCGCCAATGGCAACCTTCTTTGCGCGCAGCACCGAGCCCTGATTTTATTTGCTGGGCGTTTGGTAGGTCTGCTCTTCGCTGGGGAAGGAACGATCGCGCACTTCGCTGGCATAATTGGCCACCGCGTTTTGGATCTGGCCGGCAATGTCATCATAGCGTTTCACAAACCGCGGGACACGCTCAAACATGCCCAGCATGTCTTCGGTAACCAACACTTGCCCATCGCANNNCGCGGATGCACCGATACCGATTGTGGGGCAGGCGACCGATTGCGTGACTTCAATCGCGATCGGNTCAACCACGCCTTCGACAACGATCGAAAATGCGCCAGCCTTGTCGAGCGCAATTGCATCGCTGATGATTTTTTCCGCTTCGGCATCGGATTTGCCGCGGGCGCGGTACCCGCCCAGAACATTGACCGCCTGAGGGGTCAAACCGACATGGCCCATCACCGGAATGCCGCGTTCATTGAGAAATGAAATGGTTTCCGCCATCACTTCCCCACCTTCCAGCTTAACCCCGGCCGCACCGGTTTGTTTGAGCAGGTAAGAGGCGCTCTCGAACGCTTGTTCGGGTGATGATTCATAAGATCCAAACGGCATATCGACGATCACCGCTGCGTGATAGCTGCCGCGCACAACGGCCGCGCCATGATTGGCCATCATTTCGAGCGATACGGGCACCGTGCTCGACAAACCGTAAATCACCTGACCCAGCGAATCCCCCACCAGCAACAGATCGCAATGCGCATCGAGCAATTGCGCTTGCCGCGCGGTGTAGGCGGTCAGCATCACAATCGGCTCTTGCGTGACCCCGTCTTTCTTACGGGCACGGATGCGCGGCACGGTGAGCCGCTTCATCGGAGCAGGGGTGGGATTGGCGCGGCTGGTGCTTGTATCAAGCTTAAATGTGGTCGACATGGNCATTTATCTAGCGCCCAGCGGTGCAAACGCCAAGCTTGGTCCTTGGCTAACGCGCAATTTCATTGCACAGAGGGGTAATAAGGGTAAGCGCGCCCGGGGAAGCGGGCTCAAAAGGGAATTTACATCACATGGTAGCATCGAGTTCGGGCCAGAAAGCCGGTCACGAAAATTGGTCATCGCGCAGTGCATTCATTCTGGCCGCGGTCGGATCCGCGGTCGGCTTGGGCAATATGTGGCGCTTTCCAGCAGAGGCGGGGGAAAATGGCGGGGGCGCTTTTGTGCTGTTCTACATTTTCTGCGTGCTCTTGATCGGCTTGCCGGTTTTGTTGTCCGAAGTGTTGGTTGGCCGCCACGGACAGGCCAATGCGCTGGAAAGTGTCAAACGCCTCGCGCGCGATTCGAACGCATCGGAAGGGTGGAGCGTGCTGGCCTCGATGGGGGTGTTTGCCGCCTTCCTGATCCTCAGCTTCTATTGTGTCGTGGGTGGCTGGGTCGTCTATTACATCGGCGTGTTTGCCAGTGATTTGTTTCAAACCGGCCTCACTGGTGGGGCGTTTGAAGGACGCGAGACCGAAGAGATCAAGGCGCTGATGCCGGGGCTGTTTGGCAATGGCGGTTTGATGGTCGGGCTTAATCTTGGGTTCTTGGCTGTGACGATCTTCTTTGTCGCACGCGGCGTTGCCAGCGGGATCGAATGGGTCGCGGTCTATCTGATGCCGCTGTTCTTCCTGCTGTTTTTGGGCATTACGATTTACGGCGCATTCATTGGCAATTTCAGCGAGGCGATGANCTATCTGTTCACTGTCGATTTCTCCAAACTGACCGGTGAGGTGATGCTCGCAGCGGTTGGGCAGGCGTTCTTCTCGTTGTCATTGGGCGTTGCCGGTATGATGACATATGGTGCCTATGCCAGCCGCGATGTGAATTTGGGCGAGACGTCGGGTATCATTGCGAGCGCGGATACCGCGGTTGCTCTGCTTGCTGGTCTGGCGATTTTTCCGATCGTGTTTGCCGCTGGTCTGGCGACCAATGCCGGGCCGGGACTGATGTTTGAATCGCTTCCGATCGCGTTTCAGGCCATGCCGTTTGGCTCGTTGATTGGGCTTGCTTTCTTCGTGATGGTGTTTTTTGCGGCTTTGACCAGTTCGGTCTCGCTGCTCGAGGCGCCGACCGCGTATGTGTTTGAAAAGTTCAATTTGTCGCGCCCGGTTGCCACTGCGATTGTCGGACTGGGTGCTGCGGTGCTGGGCGTGCTGTCGGCCTTGTCGTTCAATGAAATGGCTGAATTTTATCCGCTCGGCTTCATTCCGATTTTTGCAGAGGCGAAGTTCTTCGACACGCTCGACGGGGTAACCGCCAAATTGTTCATGCCCATCGGGGCGATCCTGACCTGTATTTTTGTGGGGTGGATTGCTGATGCGAAACTGATCGATCACGAAAACGGTCTGGATGGGTTTATGCACCAATTGTGGCGCATTCTGGTGCGGTTTGTCTGTCCGGCCGTGCTGACTTTGATCTTGTATTTCGGCCTGTTTGGATAAGGCGCGGGCGTAAGGATTGCACCCTTTGGGCCCGGCGGCCCGAGGGGATTGCAATCCTTCTCCATGTGTGGAACATAATAGGAACAAATAGACTCGGTGCGACTCGCGCTGAATGCTCTTGGTGTTCCTATGACCCGTTCAAAACTGCCTTCCGGCGCGGCCTCGCTGCGCGACTATACCGTGCCCTCCTGGCCCCAAGCGGGGCGGGCGCATGCGCGTCTGTCCGGCAAGGATATTGCGGCTCTGTGCAAGGCGCGCGAAGGGCGTTGGCAACCCGGATTGTCAGAGCAACCGCTGCATAGCGAGATCTTTGCCTCGGCTGATCATGCCGGCGGGGCGGGGCTGGCCTTGGCATTGGCGCGCGATGCGCTCGCAATAGAGGCCGATGCCAATATGCGCGCGCTGCACTCTGGCGAAAATCCTCTGGTTGAGGTGGAAGACCGCCGTCAGGTGCTGTGGGTGCAGGATGCGCGCGCTGTGCAATTGTCCGGGCGCCCGTATCTCCATGGGCTTCCCGCCGAGCTTCAGGGGCGGGTGATCCATGTCGCGGCCCGGCGCCCCGAAGATGCGCTGTTCGCATTGGAAGAGGGGCTCAAATGCCGTGAATTGGCCTGTGTGATTGGTGAAATTGCGGGCAATCCGCGCGCGCTTGATTTCACCGCGTCGCGCCGGCTCAGCCTCGCGGCGGAAAAACATGGCGTTGCCTTGTGGTTGGTGCGGATCGAGGCGCAGGCTGATTTGTCCTCTGCACGCATGCGTTGGCAGGTCCGGCCCGCGCCATCCTTGCCCCCGCATTGGAACCCGCAAGCCCCCGGCGCCCCGGCATGGCGGGCGGAATTGTTCCGCGCCGCGCGCTACGCCCCCGGACAATGGACTCTCGCTCATGACACAGGACGCCTCGGCATCAGACGCGCAAAGCCCGTCTCTTCCCCCATCCCACAGCCCGCCAACACGCAGGATCCTGGCGATCTGGTGCGCCCGACTTTCGGTCGATCGCTGGCGGCTGTCGCAAGGGCCTGAGAAGGGCTCAAACGGCACACAAGAGCACACAGACGGGCCAACAGGGGGGCAGGATCACGGCCCTCTCGTGCTTATCACCGAAACCGCACATGGCCCCCGCATTCATGCGGCCAACCGGCATGCGCGTGATGCAGGCGCGCGGCAGGGGATGATGCTCGCTGATGCGCGCGCGGTGTGCCCGCAAATCCAGACCGCTCCGGCGGATCTCGCTGGTGATCTCGCCTTTCTTGAAAAGCTCGCCGTCTGGGCACAGCGTTGGGGCCCGTGGAGCGCGCTCGACCCGCCTGATGGCGTGTTGGTCGATATCACCGCCGCCGCGCATCTGTTCGGTGGCGAGGCGCGCTTGCTGGATGATGTTGAGGCGGTGTTGGCGCGGCGCGGTCTGACGGTGCGTGCAGGCATTGCTTCCACTGCGGGGGCGGCGTGGGCGCTGGCGCATTATGGTGCGGCGGGATCGATCCTGCGCCCATGTGATGATGCGGTGCGGGTGCTTGGTGATCTTCCGGTTGCCGCTTTGCGGCTCGATGATGATGTGCTCCTTGTGCTGCGCCGGCTTGGGATCAAGCGGTTGGGTGATCTGGCGGACATCACCCGCGGCGCTGGCAGTGATCAGGAACACGCCGCGCGCGATGCCTTTCACCGCCGGTTTCGCAACCGCAAATCGCCCAGCGCCAACCCGCTGATCCGGCTTGATCAATTGCTTGGACGGGTTCCGGAACCCTTATTGCCGGTCATCGCGCACACAGTCCCTCTGGTTCAGCGCCGTCTGGCCGAACCGCTGCGCCATCGCTCGCTGCTGGACCGGGTGGTGTCGGATCTGGCTGAGGATATGGCGCGCACGCTTGAGGGAAGCGGGGAGGGCGCGCGCCGGCTTGAATTGGGCCTGTGGCGGGTGGATGGTGAGGTGATTGTCAGGCATCTGGAATTGGCCAGCGCATCGCGCGATCCGGACCATATCACCCGGCTGTTTGCTGAAAAGCTCGACAAAATTGACGCAGGTTTCGGGATTGAAACCGTGCGGTTGCGCGCCAGCTGGGCTGAACCGCTCGCCGCACAGCAGCAAGATGTTGAGGCCGCATCCCAGCGCCATGGCACTTCGCTTGCCGCCTGTATCGACCGGCTGAGTGTGCGGCTCGGCCCCGAAGCGGTGCGCCGCCCGGCTGTTCATGCCAGCCATTTGCCCGAATGCGCGCAGCAATGGCGCCCCGCACTGGCACAGGATCCACTTGCAACCACGACCCCATGGCAAAAACCTGCGCCAAGGCCATTGAAAATTCTGGATAAAGCCGAGCGTATTTTGGTGCTTTACGCATCGCCCGATGGCTACCCACAACGGTTTCGCTGGCGCGGGCAAGTCCATGAGGTGGTCCGGGTAGAGGGGCCTGAGCGGATTGCGCCGGAATGGTGGCGGGCACGCTCAACGGTGCGGCTGCGCGATTATTACCGGATCGA
>JABSPI010000128.1:3437-6844 GCA_013214365.1 Erythrobacter sp. | reverse complement strand
CGATCACAAACGCATATTGGCATCCACACCTGATGCGCGCCCGCTTTTATGGCCCGAATTTGGCGGCCCGCCCGACACACCCGATCAACGCCGCGATTTTGGTCGCAATGGCTCGTTTCTGGTCATTCGCCAGCTGGCGCAGAATGTTGAGAAATTTGATCAATTCGTCGCCCAAACCGCCGCCAATGCCCCGCCCGGTTCCCCGCAAAGCGATCCTGATTGGACCAAATCGCGAATGATGGGACGGTGGGCAAACGGGTCATCAATCGTGCTCAACCCGCACCATCCAGGCCCGATGGACAGCCCCGCCCATGTCGAGCGTGAGAGCGAATTTCTGCTCGGCAAGGAAGACGGGCAAGGCCGCAAGTGCCCCTTGGGCGCGCATGTGCGCCGGGCCAATCCACGCGACAGCCTCAATTCCACCGACCCGCGCGAATTGGAGGTGTCCAACCGCCACAGATTGCTGCGCCGGGGCCGCAATTATCAGATCAAAAATGACGATGGCAGCGTGGCCGAACGCGGCACGATGTTTATGTGCCTCAATGCCAATATCGAACGCCAGTTTGAATTCGTGCAGCAAAGCTGGCTCAACGCCGAAAATTTCCATGGGCTCAGCGCTGAACGCGATCCGATTGCGGGCAATTCGGGCGCGGTGGATGGAGATGGCGCGCCGTTCGATTTCACCATTCCCACAGCAAGTGTCCCGGACCGGATCAGCGGGCTGAGCGCATTTGTCGAGCTGCGCGGGGGCGGCTATTTCTTTATGCCATCGCGCCGGTCGCTCGAATTCCTGAGCTATCTTTAGCCCGCGCGCTGCTTTAACGATGCGCAGTGCAGGGCATATGCGCCCGATGCGCCATGAACGGGATGCATGATGAACCAAGCTGGAACTGCTCAAATGGTGCAATATGCGGTCCCGCACAAATTGTTCGATGCGCTGATCAAGGATGGCCGTGTGATCAAGGCCAAAAAGGGTCAGGTCGTGGTCGGCCACGATGACAGCGCGCGCGATGTCTATGTGGTGGAAGAGGGCATTGCGCAGGTCTCGCTCTATTCAGATGACGGCAAAGAGACGATTTTCCGCGAGATCGGCCCGCGCGAAATGTTCGGCGAATTGGCCGCGCTGGACGGTGCGCCGCGCTCGGCCAGCGTGACCGCGACCTCGGATATGCGGCTGCACAAAATCACCGCGGCGCAATTTGAACATTGGCTCACCACCAACAGCGAGGCGGGGCTGTGGTTTGCGCGGTTCCTGATCGCGCGGATCCGCGAAATGACCGAACGCTCGTTCGAGCTGGCGACGATGACCGTGGTGCAACGCATCCATCTGGAAATCCTGCGTCTGGCCGAACATGGCGCGGTCGAGGGACAAAGGGTGACGATCGATCATTTCCCCACCCAATCCGAATTTGCCGCGCGCATCGGCACACACCGCGAGGCGATCAGCCGCGAGCTCAGCTGGCTGCGCTCGGAAGGATTGATCGAGAGCAAAAGCCGGACATTGGTGGTGCTTGATATCGACCGGATGCGCCAGCTCGCCGGGCAGTGATGATCACACGATAACCACAGCCGCACCGCGCCGCGGCGCCGCGTAATGGATCCGGGTGCGGATGGCATATTGCCGCCCTTTGACCAGCCTCACACAAAGCTGCGCATCGCCGTCTTGGCCCGAGAAATCCGCCCCGTCGAAATAGCGCCATTGCCCCTCGCGCTGCTCGAACACGACAATCTTGGCATCGCCTTGGCCCAGCAGCTTGACCGCATAGGTCCGGCTGGTGCGGGGGGTGAAGGTGAAGTTGGATTGGGCCCCGTCTTGGGCGGTGACCGGCTTGAGGTCGAGCACACCGATCGCGGGCTGTTCCTCAATCTCGGGATAATTGGCCCGCGCCCAGGCCATATCGCCGTCAGACAATTTAAGATTGGGCGCAATCCCGCCGCGCCACCGTTCGGGTCGAACAATATGATTGGGCGGGACCGGATGATGCATGATCGAATAGGGGTCCCATTCGCGCGCCGCATTCCCAGCATCGTCCTCATGCGGCGTAAGGAAATGGGCCCGCACCCTGCTCGCATTCCAACCATTGGGCGCCGCACTGTAATAGGACAGCAAGCGTTCCTCATTCCATTCAATCCCGGCATTGGGATTGCGATGGGCGTGATCAAGGCCGAGCAGATGGCCGATTTGCTGCAGCGCGGTCGCATGGCCCCACGCATTGGTCAGGTCCCAGCCCAAATTCATATTGCGGCCACGATCATCATTGCGCAGCATATCTGTACCCATCCACGACCAGCTGCCATCGCTTTGATCAAAGCCGATCCGCACTTCGGCCTCGGCCCAAGCGCTCTCAAGATCGGCATCAGGGTCGGCCGGATCAATGTCAGNNCNAATTTCGACAAAGGAGAGACCAATGCCGATGTCTTTCCAGGTTTGAAACGCGGCGCGCATGGCGGCTTTTTGCGCCTCGGGCCAAGGGGCTTGCGCGGTTTCGATGAAGGCATAGTGCAACACGGTGCCATTGGCCCATTTATTGGCATGGGCGCCAATGGCGCGGGCCCGGTCCCGGCTCAGATGCGCGGGCAGCGCGAGCGTTTCGCGCGGCTTGCACTGGCCCACACGGTGGGCGCGGGCCGGATCATTGGTGGTGCATGCAAGGCCCGAGGCCCCCGACGCTCCCAAAAATTCCGACACTCCGGATGCCGCCCCAGATGCCCCAGTTTCGCGCGACACCAAAGCCGGACCGCTCGCGCCGCGATCATCACCAAGCATCCAGTCAGAGCGGGTCTTTTCGCGCGGCACGTTCACACCCGCACCCAAAGCCCATATGGGGACGCCGCAGCGCACTCGCCCCCCGTTTGCGCTGCGGCTAAACTCTTAAATCCCACCAGATATCCAGCAGGCGTGCGCGCCCAAGTCATACATCACATCCCAAAATCGTCTTTGCCAAACCCGGCGATCGATTGAAAAAGCCCCCCCGCACCATGGGGCCATGTCCGGATTTGCCATGCGATTATGCCCGCAACCAGGCGGGTCCGCCGTGGCGAATGGCACGCGGTTTTTGTGACTTTTCACACATCGGATACCGCCCCCAAAAAGGGGCGGGCGGCGCTCATGCAGAGGCGCGTGCGGCTTACGCGATCAGGATATGCGCCACTTTGTCATCAGTGATGTGGACATGGCGCACATTGGAACCGGCCGGCAATTTGGCCGCATTGAGCGCGCCGGGATCGACCAGCCGGGCAACAATACGTCCGGGCACCGCAGCAAAGTCGAGGACATTGTCCCCGCCGCCCAAAGCAGCCAGACAATCGCCGCGTGCCAGCACGCCGCGCCCTGTATCGCTGCGCGCCTCGGGCGCCGCAGAGCTATTGGCGGGCGGGATGGGCGCGGCCGCCGGCGGGTTAAGCGC
>JABSPI010000128.1:0-3337 GCA_013214365.1 Erythrobacter sp. | reverse complement strand
CCTATATCGCTGCGCGCCTCGGGCGCCGCAGAGCTATTGGCGGGCGGGATGGGCGCGGCCGCCGGCGGGTTAAGCGCAATATGCGCGCTCAAATCATTCGCCAGCAATTCAGCCGTCGGCCCGACAATCACTTGCATCGTGTCCGCCGTGGGACGGATTACGCCATGCGCGCCCAACGCTTTGAGCGCGGCCTCATCCACTGCCTTTGGATCGGCCAGAACCAGCCGCAGCCGCGTTGCACAGGCGCCCAATTGCGCCAGATTTTGCGCCCCGCCCAGCGCGCGCAGCCATGCGCCGACACCATCAGCCGCGGTGCCTGCACCCGCCCCTGAACCCGGCCCTGAACCCGCCCCTGTCGCCGCCGCCGCAGCGCTGGCTTCAGGCGGGTTTTTCTCGCGCCCGGGCACCGCCAGATCAAAGCGGCGGATCACGAAGCTGAACGCGGCGTAATAGATCACGAAATAGACCGCCCCAACCGGGATCAGCATCAACGGATTGGTCGCGATCCCGTAATTGAGCAGATAATCGATCAGCCCGGCTGAAAAGCCGAAACCCAATTTCACATTGAGCACATCCATCACCACCATCGACACACCGGTGAGCACCGCATGGACGAGGAACAGCAGCGGGGCGAGGAAGATGAAAGTGAACTCGATGGGTTCGGTGATCCCGGTCAATGCCGAGGTCAGCCCCATCGAGAGATACAGACCCCCCACCTGTTTGCGCCGTTCGGGCGCGGCGGCGCGGTACATCGCCAGACAGGCCGCCGGCATGCCGAACATCATCACCGGGAAAAAGCCCGCCATAAACGCGCCAGCGGTCGGATCGCCGGCAAAGAAGCGTCGCAAATCGCCGGTTGCCCCATCAAAATCGCCCACCACAAACCAGGCAACATTGTTGAGGATATGGTGCAGGCCGGTGACAATCAGCAGACGGTTGAGCAGGCCGTAAATGAACAGGCCAAATTCGCCCGCCCCCACAATCGCGAGGCTCAGCCCGTCAATCCCCGCAACCGCATAATGCGAGAATTCACCCACCAGCGCGCCCAGCACCAAAGCCACCGCGCCCGCCGCAATCGGGACAAACCGGCGCCCGCCAAAAAAGGCGAGGAAATCGGGCAATTTGATAGTCGAATAGCGGTTGAACATGATCCCTGCGATAATCCCGCACAGGATCCCGATCGGCACGCCCAATTTGGCCACCGCCCCCTCGCGGTATTCGGCCAGCGCGGTGGCCGCGGCATCAGGGTCGAGCCCGGCCAGCAGGCCCGGCGGCGCCGCAATCAAAACCTGCGCGCTATTGGTGGCGATCAGATAGGCGACCAGACCGGCAAGCCCGGCCGCGCCGTGATTGTCACGGGCAAAACCAATCCCCACACCGATCGCAAAGATCAGCCCGAGATTGGCAAACACCGCATCGCCTGCGGCCGAAATGAACGCGATATCCAGAAGGTCGGGCTGTCCCAATCGCAACAATAGCCCCGCCACCGGGAGGACCGCAATCGGCAGCATGAGCGACCGACCCAATTGCTGCACAGCGGCGAATGCACGGTTCTGCATGGCTTAGCCCTCGTCCTTGGTGTGGGGGACCGGTGTGGCCCCGTCACAATTATCGTTCATATCGGCATCAATCACCCCGGCCGCTGCGGCGCGCGCCGCCTCGGGTGTGGCCGCGGCCAATGCGCTGAGCGCGGCCTTGCGGCAGGTCGCCAGAGTAAGCCCGCGCAAATGCGCTTTGAGTTCAGGTATGCGCGCGGCGCTGGCGGACAATTCACGCACCCCCAGCCCGACCAGAACCGCCGCCGCGACCCGGTCGCCGGCCGCGCTGCCGCACACGCCCAATGGGCACGCCGCCGCCTCGCAAGCCTCGCCCGCCAGGCCGATCAATCGCAGCACGCCGGGATGCATCGGATCTTGCATCGCGGCCACCTCGCTATTGGTGCGGTCCACTGCGAGCGTATATTGAGTGAGGTCATTGGTCCCCACCGAGAGGAAATCGAGCCGCGCGGCCAGAACCGGCGCAATCAAGGCAGAAGCCGGGGTTTCGATCATCGCGCCCAATTTCACCGCGCCCAATTTCGCCGGGCCGGTGTGGTTCAATTCGCTCACCACTTCGTCCAGCATGGCGCGCAAGGCATCAACCTCGTCCACCCCGGTCACCATCGGCGCCATGATATAGGCAGTGCGCGCGCCCGCCGCGCTCAAAATGGCGCGCAATTGGGTCCGCAAAAGGTCAGGATAGCGCAGCCCGATCCGGATCCCGCGCACACCCAGAGCCGGGTTGTCCTCGGCTTCCATGGGCAGATAGGAGGCCGGCTTGTCCGCCCCGATATCGAGCGTGCGGAAAATCACCGGCTTGTCATCGAAACAAGCAAAAATCGCGCGGTATATCTGCGCCTGTTCGTCATGATCTGGCGGCGTTGCGCGGTCGAGGAACAGGAATTCGGTGCGCACCAGCCCCGACCCTTCTGCGCCCAATGCGCGCGCCTCTTGCGCATCTTCGACATTGCCCAGATTGGCGAAAACCTCGATCCGCTCGCCGCTGGCCAGAACGGTGTCGTCCTGCGCCGCTTCCAGAGCGCGGGTGTAGCGCGCGCTGCGATCGGCCATGTGCCGCGCCAGAGCATCGCGGTCCGCGTCCGACAGGCCGCGGCGCAAACGCCCCTGATCGCCGTCGAGATGGACAAGCTCGCCCTCCTCCACATCGCACAATTGTTTGCCAAAGGCCGCGACCATTGGAATGCCCGCCGATGCGGCAAGGATCGCCAGATGCGATGTCGCCCCGCCGCGCATGGTCGCAATCCCGGCAATCCCGGCATCGGCCAAAGGCTTAAGATCGGAAGGATACAGGTCATCAGCGATCACAATCGCTCCCGCCGGCGCGCTCAGCTGGGTTTCCTTGCCGATCAGGATACAGATCAATTGCTGTTCCAGATCGCGGAAATCATCAGCCCGTTCGGACAGGCGCGGATCGCTCAACCCCGCCAGCGCCTCGGCCTCTTCGCCCATCACCGCCTGCCATGCCATCGCCGCGCTCGCCCCGGCGGTGATGCGAGCATCGAGCGCCTCGGCCAGCGCCGGATCGTTGAGAATGCCGCGATGCGCCGCAGCGATTTCGGCGGCGTGATGATCGCTCGCATGGTCGAGCCGGGCGTGCAATTGCGCCAGACCATCGGCCAGACGCGCGCGCTCCTCAGCAATGCCCAGCGACGTCTCGCTCACCTCGATCCGCGCCCGGTGAAGGTAATAGGCCGCGCCCAAAGCCTCACCGGGAGCCGCAGCGATCCCGGCCAGCTCGCCATCCGCCAGCGCGGTGGCGCTGTGGTCTTGCCGCTGGA
>JABSPI010000127.1 GCA_013214365.1 Erythrobacter sp. | reverse complement strand
GTGGTGTTCACCGGCAAGCTGGAGACGATGAGCCGCGACGAAGCCAAAGCGCAGGCCGAGCGGCTCGGTGCCAAAGCTTCGGGCAGTGTGAGCGCCAAAACCGACCTGTTGGTGGCGGGGCCGGGCGCGGGGTCCAAATTGAAGAAAGCCGAGAGCTTGGGCATTGAAGTGATCGACGAGGCGGGCTGGGCCGCGATCGTTGCGCAAGCGGGGTGAGGGGATATCAAAACAAAAAGGAAGACAGCAATGAAAATGGCAATTGGTATCGCGCTTGGTGCAGGGATTGGTGCGGCGATTGATAATGTTGCGCTGGGGGTTGGTATCGGCGTGGCCATTGGTGCGGCGCTTACTCTCGCCAGTCGCAGCCAAGCGAAAGGGGCGGATAAAGCGGACGCAGAGCAGTGACCCTGCTCCATGATCTTCACCCTCAGGCGCTGCGCATTGCTGAGGCTTTGCGGGCGCGGGGGGAAAAGGTTGCAGTGGCCGATGGCGCGACCGGCGGCCTGATCATGGCCAGCTTGCTCACTGCTCCGGGCGCGCTCAATTTCTTCAAGGGCGGGGGCGTGGTCTATTCGTTCAAGGCGCGCAATGTCTTGTTCGACCTGCCCCGGGACGCGTATGACGGCATGGTTTCAGCGAGCGAGGAGTATGCCTTGCTGCAGGCGCGCGCGATCCGTGATCGGATGGGGGCAAGCTGGGGCATCGCCGAAAGCGGGTCAGCCGGATCGAGCAAGCACCCGATGGGCGTCGTATCGGGGCGCAGCGTGGCAGCAATCGCCGGGCCAGACGGGGTGGAAGAGGTCGCCATTTTGGAAACGGACAGCGATGACCGGATCGACAATATGCAAGCTTTCACCCGCAATGCGCTCAATTTATTGGAACAAATTGTCACGCGGCCGCGCGGCGAATAACCGCTGTCATTGAACCGGCACGCTCTTAATTGGGCCCTAAAGAGCGCTCTTAAATCACAGCGCGCCGGCGCAGCCATAAAATCGCCCAGTCACCGCGTTCAATCTTTTGCACCATGCGAAAGCCGGCCTTGCGATAGGCGCGGCGCACAGCGCGTTCCTGGTCCCCGGCCAACAGACCGGCGAGCAAAAGCTGGCCCTTGGCGCTGACTGAAGCGGCAAAATCGGGCGCCAGTTCGACCAAAGGCCCGGCCAGAATATTGGCGATAAGCAAATCATATGGCCCGCGCATCTGCAGCAGCGGATCATCCATCCCATCGGCGATCACCATGGTCATTTGCGATGCCTTCGCGCCCAGAGCGATGTGGTTGAGCGCGGCGTTGTCCTCGACCACTTGCGCGCAGACCGGATCGATATCCGATGCGGTCGCCTTGGCATGGGGCCATAGCGCCATCGCACCAAAGCCGAGCAGGCCGGTGCCGGTCCCGATATCCGCGAGATTGCGAACCACCACGCCGCGCCGCTTCATCGCGCCCAGCATTTCCAGACATCCCGCGGTGGTTTCATGCTGACCGGTGCCAAAGGCCTGAGCGGCGGGGATGATGAAATTGATGGCGTCCGGATCGCTGGCGAAATCGGGGGTGTGGACGTGGAACAGACCGGCGCGAATGGGCTCGGCGCCCTGTTGGCTCAGCGCAAGCCAATCCTCATCGGGCAATTTCTCAACCTCGATCTCGGGTGCGCGGTCGGCAAATAAACCGGCCAGCGCCTGCTTTTGCACATCACCGGGTGCGCGCGGATACCACGCCTCCAACACCCATTCGAGCGGGCGATCTTCGGCCACTTCGCGGCCCGCAATCACCAGGTCGAAATCCCATTCTTCGATCTCGTCATGGACCAGTAATGCCGCCTGCACCTCGGGTTTGGGGGCAAAGGCGGACATTTTCCAACTCGGACCGCTCATCGCACAAAGCTCGCGCCATTGGCATCGATCACTGCGCCGGTCATGCTGGCGGGGGCATCGAGCGCGCAAAATGTTACGATCTGCGCGATCTCTTCCGGGTTCGCCACCCGGCCCAGCGGAATATCGGCAAGCAATCCTGCGCCCCCGCGGCTGTCGAGGTAATCGCCCGCCATTGCGGTGTCGGTAAAGCCGGGGGTGACCGCGAAACTCAAAATCCCCTCTGCACCATAGGCGCGGGCAATGGTTTTGTGCATTGCCACCATTCCCCCTTTGGCGGCGGCGTAATGCCAATGGTCGGGCGAATCGCCGCGATAGGCGGCGCGGCTTGCGACATGGACCAAGCGCCCGCGCACGCCATCGCTATCGGCAAGATTACGCTGAAAATGCTGAATCGCGAAGCGGCTCAATTGGGCCGCCGCGGTGAGGTTGATGCGCATTGTGTCCTCCCACGCATCNAGCCATTCAATATCTGATCGCTCAAGCCGGTTGGCCTCGAACAGGCCGGCATTGTTGATCACCGCGCTGATATCGCCTCCGCTCACTTCCAATGCAGCTTCCCACAGGATTTGCGCCGCCATCGGGTCGGAAAAGTCGGCTGCGATGCGGATATTGCCGGGTTCGCTCGACGATTCCCGGCTCGAATGGCCGATCACTGTAACCCCGCGCTGGGCCAGCGCGTACCTTGTTGCAGCCCCTATGCCGCGGCTTGATCCGGTGAGAAGAATGTAAGTCATGCGACATCCATGCGAATTTTTACACCCAGAGTCGAGCGCGGCAGTCTTGCGCCGCGCGTAGTGTTTGATAAGTGGGGTCGGGGGCACATAGCCATTATTGGGCCATTATTGGGATGAAAATGAAAAGTAGACCGCTTTCTCCGCACCTTCAGATCTGGCGGTGGGGACCGCATATGTTGGTTTCGATCCTTCACCGTGTCAGCGGCGATGGCATGGCGCTTGTCGGGCTGGCCGTGCTGGTCTGGTGGCTGGGTGCCTTGGCCAGCGGGCCGGGCGCGTATGAAACTTTTATCAACATCGCGACCTCGCCGATCGGTTACGTTGTGATGGTTGGTCTGACTTGGGCGTTTTTCACCCATATGATGAGCGGGCTGCGCCATTTCGTCCTCGATATCGGGGCGGGTTATGAACTTGACACCAATCGGTTGTGGTCGATTGCATGTCCGATCATCGCGGTCGCCTTGACGATTGCGGTGTGGTCTTACGTTTTGTTTGTGAAGGGGGCTTGATCCATGGGTAACGGCACCTCGATCGGCAAAGTGCGCGGACTGGGCTCGGCCCATCATGGCGCGCATCACTGGCTGGTTGCGCGCACCACCGCGATTAGCAACCTTGTATTGATGACGTGGCTGATCACCAGCTTTCTGCTGCTGGCTGATTACAGCTATGACACGGTATCGAACTGGTTGGCGCAACCAATCGCCGCGGTTCCCATGATGCTGTTGATCATCAGCGTCTTTTACCATGCACGCCTTGGCCTGCAGGTGGTGATTGAAGATTATATCGAAGATTCCGGGTCCAAATTTGCGCTGCTCTCAGCGCTCAATCTGGCCGCATTTGGCGGCGGCGCATTTGCGCTGTTCAGCATCGCCAGCCTCGCATTGACAGGAGCAGCCTGATGGCAAGCACTAAAGCCAATGGTGCCAATGGTTTCCAAGGCGCATACAAGATTATCGACCACACTTATGACGTCGTGGTTGTGGGCGCGGGCGGTTCGGGCCTGAGGGCGACGACCGGCGCGGCTGAAGCCGGACTTCGCACCGCTAATATTTCAAAGGTCTTCCCCACCCGTTCGCACACGGTGGCCGCCCAAGGCGGNATCGCGGCGAGCCTNGGCAACAATTCGCCCGACCATTGGCAATGGCACATGTACGATACGGTCAAAGGGTCCGATTGGCTCGGCGATCAGGACGCGATCGAATATCTCGTGCGTGAGGCGCCGCAAGCGGTGTANGAATTGGAACATGCCGGCGTTCCTTTCAGCCGCAATGATGACGGCACGATCTACCAACGCCCGTTTGGTGGCCATATGCAAAATATGGGCGAAGGGCCTCCGGTTCAGCGGACCTGCGCCGCGGCCGACCGGACCGGGCACGCAATGCTTCACGCTCTGTATCAACAGAGCCTTAAATATGACGCCGATTTCTTCATCGAATATTTCGCGCTCGACCTGATCATGGCCGAACGCGACGGGGTGAACCAATGCGTCGGCGTGATCGCGATGTGCCTCGATGATGGCACGATCCACCGTTTCCGCGCGCAAAGCGTGGTGCTGGCAACCGGCGGCTATGGCCGGTGCTATTACACCGCGACCAGCGCCCACACCTGCACCGGCGATGGCGGGGGCATGGTGCTGCGCGCAGGTTTGCCGTTGCAGGATATGGAATTTGTCCAGTTCCACCCGACCGGGATTTACGGTGCGGGCGTGCTGATCACCGAAGGCGCGCGCGGCGAGGGTGGGTATCTCACCAATTCCGAAGGCGAACGGTTCATGGAACGCTACGCCCCCTCGGCCAAGGATCTCGCATCGCGCGATGTCGTCAGCCGTTCTATGGCGCTGGAAATGCGCGAAGGGCGCGGGGTTGGCGCAGATGGCGATCATATCCATCTGCATCTCGATCATATCGATCCTAAGGTTCTGGCGGAGCGACTTCCCGGCATCACCGAAAGCGGCAAGATTTTTGCCGGCGTTGACCTGACCAAGGAAGCGCTGCCGGTGACCCCGACCGTGCATTACAATATGGGCGGAATTCCGTGCAATTATCACGGCCAGGTGGTGACTTTGGGCGCTGATGGCGATCCCGATACGGTTGTACCGGGCCTCTACGCTGTGGGCGAGGCGGCCTGTGTTAGCGTCCATGGCGCAAACCGGCTCGGTTCGAACTCGCTGATCGATCTGGTTGTGTTTGGCCGCGCCACCGGCCTGCACCTCAAAGACACGCTCACCCCCGGTGCCAAGCAGCACGAATTGCCCGCCGACAGCGCCGATTTCGCGCTCGGCCGGGTGGATCACTTCCGCTATGCCAAGGGCGGTTCGCCCACGGCCGCAATCCGCGCCGATATGCAAAAGGGCATGCAGAAACACGCCGCTGTGTTCCGCGACACCAAATTGATGGATGAAGGGGTCAAATTGCTGGCCGAACAGAACAAGCGGATGGAGGACATTCACGTCACCGACCAATCGCTGATCTGGAACAGCGATCTGATTGAAACGCTTGAGCTCGACAATCTGATGAGCCAGGCCAATGTCACCATGGCATCGGCCGCCAACCGCAAGGAAAGCCGCGGCGCCCACGCGCATGAGGATTATCCCGAGCGCAATGATGATGAGTGGATGAAGCACACAATTGCGTGGTTCGAAGGCTGGGGCGGGCGCGGGTCCAATATCCAGATCGATTACCGTCCGGTGCATGATTACACACTCACCGAGGATGCGAGCTACATCAAACCGAAGGCGCGGGTGTATTAAGCTCTGAAATGATCCGATCTTTGGAAAGGCTCGCTGCGGCACCGTTGGCTGTGATGCTGACGGTTGCAGCGGGCCTTTTCGTTTATGGCTCGACAATCCCGGTCCACACCGATCACGAATTGTTTCGGGCTTTGCGCTTGAATGCATGCGATGCAAATGGCGTTGTTGACGGCTGGTACGAACAAATGGCCGCCAATGAGACCTTGCGTTACCCGTTTATGCAGAGCGGCGTCAGCCTCGCTCTCGCAGCGCTCACGATCTTTGTTATCATCTGCCTTTTTAGCGATGATAGCCGCCAGCGTTTGGTTACGCCGTCTCGTAAATGGGTCTATTTTGCGCTTGGTATTGGCGTGATTGGCCTGAGTTGGGTGTCACAGATCTTTAGCTTAGTTAAAGATCTCGATCGCGGTATTTTTCCGCAATGTGCCGATACTATAATCATTCCGGCCCAAGCGATTACGATTTTCTATCTCGGCCTTAGTGTCTTGTGTTTGGTGGTGGGCGCCGCTTTGACATTCGGCTTTGGACGTCTGCCAGCCGCACTTCTGGCATGGCGCAAGGATCGGCTCTGGGTCAGTGTGATCGTGTCGCTTCCCTTTGCTTGTATTGGCGGGTTGATTGCATTTCTGGGCGTTGCGGGTGCGGCGTCTTCGGCTTTTTTGGGCACGCCAGCAGCGATTGTCGCGCTCTACCTGACCGAGGCCACCCGTTCCGCGTTGCTGGCTTCCGCTTCGAGCGCGCGTGAAGTGGAATAGGCAAGGCTATGGAGAAACAACGCCTGCGATCCCGCCTCTCTTCCTATTGGAAGATGGAGTTGGGCAATGTGCTGATCCTGCCAGCTGCGATGGTCTTTTTATGCATCTTGTATGAACAATCGCTCAGCTGGTGGTTGGCGCTGGCCATTTCCGTTTCTCCGCGCCCAAAAAATATGGCGGCCAAGATGGCTCAAACCTCTGGATGGCGGTGATCCGCGAGCATTTTGCGCGCATGGGATTGGGCCTGCACAACGATCTGCAAAACGAGCATTCGATTGTGGGCAATTTCCCCTTCGTTGAAATGTTCGAGCAATGGGGCACCGATGAACAAAAGGCCGAGTTCATCCTTGGCGGTTTTGATGGGACGCGCCGGGTTGCCTTTGGCCTGACCGAACCCGACCATGGATCGGACGCCACCCATATGGAAACCACCGCGGTGCGCGAGAGCCGCGACGGGGTCGATGGCTGGCTGATCAATGGCGAGAAAATGTGGATCACCGGCATGCATGTCGCCACCCACTGCGCCACTTTTGCGCGCACCAGCGGCGAGGCGGGAGCCGCATCCGGCATCACCTGTTTCCTCGTGCCCAATCCGAGTGCCGGCCTCGAAATCGAGGAGTGGATGTGGACCTTCAACATGCCCACTGATCACCCGCGCCTCAGCATAACCGATGTCTGGGTGCCCGACAGCGCGATCCTCGGCGTTGAAGGGCGCGGCCTCGCTTTGGCGCAAAGTTTCGTCCACCAAAACCGCATCCGCCAAGCCGCGAGCAGCTGCGGGGCGGCGATGTTCTGCATTGATGAGAGTGTGGCCTACGCGCGGAAGAGAAAACCGTTTGGCGAGGCGCTTTCCAAGAACCAGGCGATCCAATTTCCGCTGGTCGAGCTCGCCACGCAGACTGAAATGCTGCGCCTCCTCATCTTCAAAACCGCGTGGGAGATGGACAATATGCCGCANGANGAGATCGAGCGCACGATCTCAGACAAGGTCTCGATGTGCAATTATTGGGCAAACCGGCTGGTGTGCGAGGCGGCGGACCGCGCGATGCAGGTGCATGGCGGGATCGGCTATTCGCGCCACAAACCGTTTGAGCATATTTATCGCCACCACCGCCGCTATCGCATCACCGAAGGCGCGGAAGAGATTCAAATACGCAAAGTGGGGGCCTATTTGTTCGGCTATTTGGGGCCGAAAAGGGGCATGTACGACTAATTCTTGCGTCGCCAATAGCTTGCCAAGATCGACCCGATCAGCACGTGCCACACCGCCGAAATAGCGGCGGGGACAGGGGCGAGGGTAGCCTGCGCGGCGCTGGCGAATTGCGCCTGAAAAGCCGGAGTTTTTGCAAGCCCTGAGCCAAGTCCTGAATTCTGCATTCCCACTTCGATGGAGATGGTGCGCGCCTCGCCAACGTCTAGGCCCAGCATGCGCGCTAAAGCGTAGCCCAGCCCAAAGCCAATCGCGTGCAGCAGCAAAGTGGCGAGCAAAAGCACGCCTGCGTGCTGTGCGATCTGCGCCTTTGCCCCGCCGACGATCCCACCCACAATCAAGATCACCAGCACGATCGCGATGAGCGGCAGGAAGGTGCTCACCTGTTGCGCCGCGCGCGGGAACAGGCGGTTGAGCAGGCTCCCCAGCAAAACCGGCACGAGAACAATCGCGACCATGTTGCGCAGCAGGTTCCAGCGATCAATCTCGACATAGGTGCCTGCGAGCTCTCCGGTGAGAAGCGGGGTCAAAGCAATCGCGGCAAGCGTCGAGACCATCGTCATCGCCACCGATAAAGCGACATTGCCGCGCGCCAGATAAGCGACGATGTTCGAGGCCGTCCCGCCCGGGCAACACGCGACAAGGATGAGGCCCACCGCCAGCCCCTCTTGCAAGCCCAGCCCCCAAGCGATGCCAACCCCGGCAAGCGGCATCCCGGCAAAGTGCAGCGCCACCCCGGCGATCAAAGCCTTGGGAAGCTGGGTCAGCCGCCGATAATCCTCAAAGCTCAGCGTCAGCCCCATAGCGAGCATGATAAGCCCCAACGCCACCGACAAAAGCGGCTGTCCGCCCAAGCGGATCGAGCCATCGGTCATCCACGTCATGCTGGGCGGATAAACCCAAGCTAGCGCAACGCCGAGGATGGTGAGC
>JABSPI010000126.1 GCA_013214365.1 Erythrobacter sp. | reverse complement strand
TGAAGTGGAATGCATGGGCAATTGCGCCACCGCTCCCATGGTCCAGATCAACGATGACAACTACGAAGACCTGACGGTTGAGCGGCTCGATGCGGTGCTCGATGCGCTGGCTGCTGGCGAGACACCGAAAACCGGCACCCAAGAGCCCGGACGGCACACTTCTGAACCCTCCGGCGGGCCAACCACTTTGAAAGATATGGTCGATGCAAACCACGATTATCGCGGGGATTGGGGATGAGCGACAAACTCAACCTTGGCGGCGGCGTGATTGGCCTGATTTTCCTCGCCCTTGGCGTGTTCGAATTTTTGAGCGGCGATAGCTGGATCGTGTGGATTTTGCTGGGCTTTTTGTTCGGCGGATTTGGCGCGGTTCGCAAATTGATTGAGCGCAGCAAATCATGAACCGGACGACTTTCCTTCTCATGATTGCGGGCTTTGGTGCCTTTGGTTTGGGCGCGTGGTTGGCCGCAACGGGCGGCCGCGAGATGGGAATTGCAATGATGGCGGTGGGTCTCTTGTTCCAGGTGCTGACCTTGCGCCAATTGAAGACGGCCCGAAAAGGGCAAACAACGCAGAAAGGGTCAGGCGATGCTGGCTGATCGTGACCGTATCTTCACCAATGTCTATGGCTTCCAGGATTGGGGCCTCAAAGCCGCGCAAGCCCGCGGCGATTGGGACGGCACCAAGGCGCTGATCGAGCGCGGTCAAGAAGCGATCATCGAAGAGATCAAGGCCAGCGGATTGCGCGGCCGGGGCGGGGCGGGTTTCCCCACGGGCCTCAAATGGTCGTTCATGCCCAAAAGCTCTGCTGACGGGCGGCCCAGCTTTCTGGTGATCAACGCTGACGAATCCGAGCCGGGTTCGTGCAAGGATCGCGAAATCATCCGCCACGACCCGCACAAATTGGTTGAAGGTGCGCTGGTCGCCGGCTTCGCCATGCGCGCGCGTGCGGCCTATATCTACATTCGCGGTGAATATATTCGCGAGGCCGAAGTGCTTCAGGCGGCGATTGACGAGGCGTATGATGCCGGTCTGATCGGCAAAAATGCCAGCGGTTCGGGCTATGACTTCGACGTCTTTATGCACCGGGGCGCGGGCGCTTACATCTGCGGCGAAGAGACCGCGATGATTGAGAGCCTCGAAGGCAAAAAGGGTCAGCCGCGTTTGAAACCGCCATTTCCGGCAGGCGCGGGGCTCTATGGCTGCCCGACCACGGTCAACAATGTCGAAAGCATCGCGGTTGTGCCCACGATCCTGCGCCGCGGGGCGACATGGTTCAGCTCTTTCGGGCGCGAGGGCAATCACGGCACCAAGCTGTTCCAGATCAGCGGCCATGTCGAAAAACCCTGCGTTGTCGAAGAGTCGATGAGCATTCCGTTTGAGGAGCTGATCGAGAAGCATTGTGGCGGAATTACAGGGGGTTGGGACAACCTCTTGGCGGTGATTCCGGGCGGCTCCTCGGTTCCGCTTGTGCCGGCGGAGCAAATCCGTCAGGCCCCGATGGATTTCGACGGGCTTAAAGATCTGGGTTCGGGTTTGGGCACGGCGGCCGTGATTGTGATGGACAAATCGACCGATATTGTCCGCGCGATCTCTCGTCTCAGCTATTTCTACAAGCACGAATCTTGCGGGCAGTGCACACCATGCCGCGAGGGTACGGGTTGGATGTGGCGCATGATGGAGCGCCTGCGCACCGGCGATGCGGCGATCGAGGAAATCGACATGCTGCAAGAGGTCACCAAGCAGGTCGAAGGCCACACGATTTGCGCGCTGGGCGATGCAGCCGCTTGGCCAATCCAGGGCCTCATCCGCCACTTCCGTCCCGAGCTTGAGCGCCGGATCGAGGAACACAACGCGCAATTTGCCACTGAGGTCATGGAAGCGGCGGAATGATGACCAAACCAAGAAATCTGCGATTTTTGGCAGGCCTGCTGTTCGGTGTCGGCGTGGTGGCGCTGATCGACGGCTATGGTGAATTCGCGACCGGCGAAGAGGGCATTGTGCGGTTGCTGCTCATTCCCGTTTCGATGCTCTTGCTCAGTTTCGCGGTGTTTCAACACGCGAGGAAGCAAATCGAGGTCAGCGAGGCGGATGATGCCTAGATTCCTCACCAGCGACCAGGGACCTGCGCGCGCAGGGGTAAAAGGGCTCGCGGCGGGCTTGGTGCTCGCGGGCCTCGCCGCCAGCGCTGTGCACGCACAACCCACGCGTAAGGAAACCAACGTTCAACGCCAACGCGAAGCGGTTGAGGCGTGGTCAGCGTGCATGGTCGAAGATTTCGAGGATGATGTGCACACGCTCATGTTGCTCGATTTCCGATCCGATGAATACCGCCGCCTTATCGATGATCTGGCCGATCGCCGCGTCAGCAGCGAGTGCTACCGCGCCATGCCTCGCCGCTATCGCCAGATTGAGCTTGGCGGTTTGCCATTTGCAGGTGGCCTTGCGGAACAGGCGATGGAAAATGAGAGCGATGAGCCCTTGCTCCAACGTCTGGCCATGGCGGCGATTGGCAAGCCGGCTGAGACGTTTTCTTACACCGATCAAGTGGCCAATTGCACCGTTCGCGGCGGCCCGCACCTGGTCGCGGCCCTGTTCGATAGCCCGGTGGAAACCGATGCTGAAGCCGCCGCGCTGGGCCAATTGCAACCGGTGATTGATGTATGTTCGCAAGGAGGCAGCACAATCGATGCAAGCCCGCTTGCAATCCGTTCGATGTTGGCCACCGCCAGCTATCGCATTTTGGCCGCTCAAGACAATTCGACCGACGAAAGCGAAGACGATGCCTAAGGTAACTGTAGACGGCGAAGAACTCGAAGTTCCAGCAGGCGCAACTGTCCTGCAGGCGTGCGAGCAGGCGGGCAAGGAAATCCCGCGCTTTTGCTATCACGAGCGTCTCTCGATTGCGGGCAATTGCCGCATGTGTCTGGTCGAAGTGAAGCCCGGACCACCCAAGCCGCAGGCGAGCTGTGCGCTGCCTGTCAATGAAGGGCAGGAAATCCGCACCGACACGCCCATGGTCAAAAAGGCGCGCGAAGGGGTGATGGAGTTTCTCCTCATCAACCACCCGCTCGATTGTCCGATCTGCGACCAGGGCGGCGAATGCGACCTGCAAGACCAATCGATGACCTATGGAAAGGGCACCAGCAGGACGCAGGAAAACAAGCGCGCGGTGACCGAGAAATATATGGGGCCGTTGATCAAGACGGTGATGACCCGCTGCATTCACTGCACACGCTGTGTCCGGTTCTCCGAAGAAGTGGCGGGCGTGGATGAAATCGGCGCGCTTTATCGCGGCGAAGACATGCAGATCACGACCTATCTCGAACAGGCCGCCGCCCACGAACTCAGCGCGAATGTCATCGATCTGTGCCCGGTTGGCGCACTGACATCGCGCCCCTACGCGTTTGAGGCACGCCCGTGGGAATTGAAGCGCACGCTCAGCATCGATGTGTCCGACGCGGTGGGGGCGAATATCTCGCTCCATTCCAAGGGCCGCGAAGTGATGCGCGCATTGCCGCGGGTGAATGATGCGGTCAATGAAGAGTGGGTCTCTGACAAGGGCCGCTATCAGGTTGATGGCCTGATCAAACGGCGGCTCGACAAGGTGTTTGTGCGCAAGGATGGGCGCCTTGTCGCCTCCAATTGGTCCGATGCCTTCGACACGATCGCCAACGCTCTGGACGGCGATATGTCGAGCCTCGCCGCTATTGCGGGCGATCTGGTCGATTGTGAGACCATGTTTGCGGCCAAAGCGTTGTTGAAGGCTTGCGGTTCGTCCCTGATCGAGGCGCGCCAGACCGGCATGACCTATGATGTGACCAATATCGCGGCGGTCAATTTCAACTCGACGCTTGAAGGGATCGAAAGCGCCGATGCAATTCTGATCGTGGGGTCGCACATCCGCTGGGAGGCGGCGCTGGTCAATGCGCGCATCCGCAAGGCGGTGAAGGCGGGCGCGAAAGTGTTTGTCGTGGGCCCCGAATGGGAGACGACCTATCCCGCGACCTTCCTTGGCGAAGATCTCAAAGTTTTGAACCGCGTGCCAAAGGCGCTGGGCGATGCGATGAAAGCGGCAGAGCGGCCTGCGGTTATCTTGGGCGGTGTGGCTTTGGCAAAGGGGGCATTGGCGCCCGCGCTTAAGCTGATCGACAAGTTTGGCTTGGTCAAAGATGGCTGGAACGGGTTCAACGTGCTGCATATGAGCGCGGCACGGATGGGCTCGCTGATGCTCGATTTCACCGTGCCCGGCGGGATGGCGGATATCGCCGCGGCCAAGCCTAAGGTTGTGCTCAGCCTGGGCGCTGATGAGATGGACTTTGCGCCGTTTGCGGACAGTCTGAAAATCTATATCGG
>JABSPI010000125.1 GCA_013214365.1 Erythrobacter sp. | reverse complement strand
GGAATGCGGACAATCGCATCGGGCCGCAGACGCCCCTCCTCGGTCTCGATCGATGCCTCAAGCTCAAAATCGGTGTGCTGGCTCAGCCCAACTTGTTCGAGCAAGTTCTTCAATTGCTGCTCGCCCCAACGCCCGCGCGCTTTGGGGGCATTGGTGAGCGAATTGCCCAGCCGCTGCGCCTCGCGCCGGACCTGTTCCTGACCCTCGCGCATGGATTGGATCAACCCGCCCAACTGGCCAAAGGCATCGGTGCGCTTCGCTTCTAGCTCGGTGACCTGCTTTTCGTATGAGGCGAGCTTTTCACCGACCGGCCGGAGCAGCGCCTTGATCTTGGCCTCCCCGGTTTCTTCGGATTGTTTGAACCGCTGCTCGGCGCGTTCGAGGAATTGCTCCTGATTGCGCTGCAACACTTTGGCCCCGGTGTTTTCAAATTCCTTGAGCAAGGTGTCGCGCGATTCTTCGAGCAGGCGCTTTTGTTCGGCAAAGCCGGCCCGTTCGGCCTTGAACTGCGCGTTTTCGGCGCGAGCCGCCTCGAGCGTCTCGCTCAATTCATCGGCCCGCGAGGCGCGCTCTGTCGCGGCGGCAAGCGCGATTTGCGCCTCGCCCAATTCGGCAATGGCGCGTTTGAACTCGGCTGTCTTATCCTCAAAAAGGCCGCGCTGCTCATCCAATTGCGCGCGCACATCACCCACGCTGCGAGATGCGAAAAAAGAGGCCACGCCGCCGCCCAAAACAAGGCCGGCGATCAATGCGAGAATCGGGAAAAGTGCTGGATCCATGCTCGCTTATAGCATGGAACAAACTAAGAACGCTATACCCTTTGCGGATATCCCCAATTTAGGCAGCCGCGCGGATCTTCTTCAGCTTCTTCATCGCCATGCCGCGTTTGAGCCGCGAGAGGTGGTCGATAAAGACAATCCCTTCCAAATGATCCATCTCATGCTGGATACAGGTTGCCATCATGCCGGTCATATCTTCGGTGTGCTCTTTCCCGTCGAGATCCTGATAGCGCACCGTGCAGGTCGCAGGCCGATCAATATCGGCATAGATTTCGGGAACCGAGAGGCAGCCTTCCTGATAGGTCGACATCTCTTCGGCCGGGTTGAGGATCACCGGATTTACGAACACGCGCGGATTGTTTTTGATCGGCGGGTGTTCGTTGCCCTCCTCATCCTTGATCGGCTCGGCATCCATGTCGGGTTCTTGCAGATCGATCACCAACAGGCGTTTGGGCACGCCCACCTGGATCGCGGCCAAGCCGATGCCGGGCGCGTCATACATGGTGTCGAACATATCCTCGACGAGGGTTTTGAGATCGTCGTTGAACTCCTCCGCCTCCAGCGGAACAGACACCATTTTCAGCCGGGGATCCGGCACTTCAAGAATTTCACGAATAGCCATGCAAGCCAGATAGTCGCTCGCGCAGCCCCCCGCAAGCGCAGCGCGTCGATCTGAGTGATCGAGAGACGTCTTAGGGGCGGTGGATTTTTACTCGCCCGCGATGGCCACAGGCCGAACACCGGCCCAATGTCCATTTGGTCCCGCTCGCTTTATAGCGCACGCCGCCGCGCTCCCACAGATCGGCATTGTGTCCGCATTGGGGACATTCAATCCGCCATTCGCGCGTGTCGCGTTCCACACCGGGGCCAAACACGGCGGTAAAAAGGCGCTGGATCACCGTCACCCCACAGGCCGCCGCGCGCGCAAAGCCTGAGCCAGCGTGCCTTCGTCGAGGTAATCGAGCTCCCCGCCGACCGGCAGGCCATGCGCCAATTGGGTGATGCGCAGCCCCAAAGGCTCCAGCCGTTCAGCGAGGTAATGCGCGGTGGTTTGCCCCTCCAGTGTCGCGTTCATCGCGAGCACAACCTCATCGACAGCGCCATCGGACACCCGCTCCATCAGAGATGCGATGTTGAGATCCTCTGGCCCCACCCCGTCGAGCGCGGACAATTTGCCGCCCAGCACATGATATCGCCCTTGAAACAAGCGCGACCGATCAAGCGCCCAGACATCGGCGACATCCTCAACCACGCACAGACTTTTGGGATCGCGCCGCGGATCGGCACAAATCCCGCACGGATCATGCGTGTCGACATTGCCGCAAATCTGGCATTCGACCAGCGTTTGCGAGACCGCATCGAGCGCCTCGAGCAGATGCGGCAAAGCCTGTTCGCGGTTCTTGACCAACCACAGCACCGCCCGCCGCGCGCTGCGCGGTCCTAGACCCGGCAAACGGGCCAAAGCAGAAGAAAGCGCTTCGATCTCTTGCGATGCCATGGGGGGAGAGATAGGGCCTGATGCGTTGAACACAAAGCCATCAGGGCCGATTTATGCGCATCATCTTTATGGGAACCCCCGATTTTGCGGTTCCCGCGCTCAATGCGCTGCACGCAGCGGGGCACACTATCGTGTGCGTCTATTCGCAGCCGCCCAGCCGTTCGGGCCGGGGCAAGAAACTGCGCCCCTCCCCCGTCCATGCCCGGGCCGAGGAATTGGGGCTCGATGTGCGCACGCCCAAAAGCCTGCGCGCGCCCGAGGATCAGGCCGCGTTCGCGGCGCTTAAAGCCGATGTCGCGGTGGTCGCCGCCTATGGCCTTATCCTGCCGCAAAAGGTGCTCGATGCGCCGATCCATGGCTGTCTCAATATTCACGCCTCGATNCTGCCGCGCTGGCGCGGGGCGGCNCCGATCCACCGCGCGATTATGGCGGGCGATGAGGAGACGGGCGTCACCATTATGCAGATGGAGGCAGGGCTCGATACAGGGCCCATGCGGCACATTGTGCGGACCCCGATTGGAGCCAAAACAACCGGCGAGATGTTTGCCGAGCTGGGCGATATGGGGGCGGCTGCAATGGTGGAGGTTTTGAGCAATTTCGATGCCTATCCGCCCGTGCCCCAAGACGATGACCTCACCACCCATGCGGCAAAGATCGACAAGGCTGAGGCCCGCATCGATTGGTCGCGCCCGGCGAGCGAACTGGTGCGCCATGTCGCAGGGCTCGCCCCCTTCCCCGGCGCGTGGTTCGAGAACGGGGATGAACGCATCAAACTGCTGCTGGCCGAAATTGCCGATGGCGCGGGCGCGCCGGGCAGCGTTATTGATGCTGACATGACGATTGCCTGCGGCCAAGGCGCCTTGCGCCCCTTGCGCCTGCAACGCGCGGGCAAGCCGGCGATGGCGCGTGCAGATTTCCTGCGCGGGCGTCCGGTTGCAGCGGGCAGCGTTCTGACATGACCCGCCCGCCCACTCAGAGATACGCGTTCACGATCGAATTCGACGGAACCCCATTTCAAGGCCTGCAACGGCAAAAACACGGGCCCAGCGTGCAGCAATCAATCGAACAGGCGATCGCCCGCGTCACCGGAGAGACCGCCATCCTGCACAGCGCAGGGCGCACCGATACCGGCGTTCACGCCATCGCCATGCGCAGCCATGTGGACCTTGGAAAAGACATCGACCCCTTCCGCCTGTCCGAGGCGCTCAATGCCCATCTTCGCCCCGACCCGATTGCGATTACGCATTGCGAAGTGGTCCCCGATGATTGGCATGCGCGTTTCAGCTGCACCGGGCGATCCTACATTTATCGCATTTGCAATCGCCGCGCGCCGGTGACCTTGGCCCGTGACCGGGTGTGGCATGTGGCGCGCGATCTGGATGTGGGCGCCATGCACCGCGCCGCGCAAGCATTGGTTGGATGCCATGATTTCACCACTTTCCGATCGGCCCATTGCCAAGCGAGGGATCCGGTCAAAACCCTCGACCGGCTCGATGTGGAGCGGGCGCAAACGCAATGGGGCGAAGAGATCCACATCCACGCCGCCGCGCGCAGTTTCCTGCACCATCAAGTGCGCAGCATGGTCGGATGTCTCAAACTGGTCGGGCAAGGGTCATGGCCAGAGGCGCGCATGGGCGAGGCATTGGCCGCCAAAGACCGTGGCAAATTAGGACTTAACGCGCCCCCCCATGGTCTGTACTTCGTAGCTGCGCACTATCCGGCCGATAGCGGCTCCGACACCAATCCCACATCCGTTCAAAGCGCCCCATCCGTTCAAAACGAAAGTGATTAAGCATGGCAAATTGGTACAAAGTGCCGATGCGTTCGAAGATGAGCGAAGGCGATTACCGCGCCGGATTGAACGCCCTCAATATCGTGTTTGGCGCTGTTCTCGGTTTCGTTCTGGTCGGCGGAGAGGATTTGCCGATCTTTGACTTTGTCGCGCTGCTCACGATCAGCGCTTTTATCGTGATGTTGATCCAATCCATCGCGTTGAGCGAATACACCTTATTCAGCGTCGCGATGACCGCGCTTGTTATTTATATGCTGCCCGAAGTGGCCGAAGACTGGTTCTCGTTGACCAGAGTTCCCAAGCTGCAACCCGCGCTCGCCACTTGGGCCGTGATGGCGACATTGCTTGAAATGTCTCCGCGCGACCGAACGAACGACACATCCACAACCACACCTGAATGATCCCATATTGGAGAGAGATTTATGACTACCGGAAAACAGCTTTTCACCACGCTGACTGCTGATGGCAAACTGACGCTGGAATTGAGCGAGGAAAGCTTTCCCGAACCCACCGGCAATCAGGTTCTGGTCAAGATGGAAGCGGCGCCGATCAACCCGTCTGACCTTGCGATTCTGACCAGCGCGGCCGATTTTGAAAATGCGGAATATTCCGCCGGCAAAGTCGTTGCGCAAATGCCCGAGCCGTTTTTGTCGGGCCAACGCAACCGCCACGGCCAACGCCTGCCCGCGGGCAATGAAGGCGCGGGCACAGTGGTGGCCACCGGCGACAGCGACATGGCCAAAGCCTTGATGGGGCAACGCGTGGCATGTGTGCCGGGCAATGCCTACAGCCAATATGCCATTGCCGATGCGATGATGTGCCTGCCGCTGGGCGATCATTCGTCCGAAGTGGGCGCGTCCTCTTTCGTCAATCCGATGACCGCATTGGGCTTTGTCGAAACCGCGCGCATGGAAGGGCATGATGCGATCGTGCATCTGGCCGCGGCCTCCAACCTTGGCCAAATGCTCAACAAGATCTGTCTCGAAGACGGGATGAAGCTGGTCAATATCGTGCGCAAGCAGGAACAGGTTGATCTGCTCAAAGGGTTGGGCGCGCAATATGTCGTGAACTCGTCCGATGATGATTACATGGCGCAATTGCGCGCTGCGATCGCGGAAACCGGCGCATTTTTGGGCTTTGACCCGATTGGCGGCGGGCAAAACACCGACAATGTGCTCAAAGCGATGGAACAGGTCGCCGCCAGCCAGATGGAGGAATATTCGCGCTACGGCTCGAACCAGGACAAGAAGGTCTATCAATATGGCCGCCTCGACCTGACCCAGCCGACCATTTTGACCCCGTCCTATGGCTTGCAATGGACCGTCTCGGGCTGGCTGCTGACCCCGTTCCTTGCCAAAGCGGGGATGGAGACCGTGGTCAAAATGCGAACCCGCGTGCAGCAAAATCTGACCACCACTTTTGCCAGCCATTACAAGGCCAAGGTGGATCTGGAAGCGATGCTGACCAAGGATGCGATCCTCGATTATCGCCAGATGAAAACCGGCGAGAAATATCTGGTCACGCCTTGGGGGTGAACCACGCCCCTCGCGTGATCGCGAAACCTTACGGATTGTTGAAGGCGGCATGGACCGGGTCCAAGCCGCCTTTTTCCTGCGCGGTCCCCGGCGGGCGGATGTGGACGCATGCTTACCAGCGTCCTAAACCTCGAACATTGGCGGTTTTTGCCTCAATTGCTTCAGTTGCAATGGCGCCAATTGCTGCATTCGCGGTAGGGATTTCGAATGATTGCTCTTGCGTTTTTCCTGTTCGCTTTAGCCGCCCCTACTCTGGGCGAGGTTCGAGAAATGCCCGCTGAAACCGCCACCCGAACTATCCTGAGCGGTAAAGAGCATGGCCCGATTGTCGAGATCGAGGAACTTAGGACAACGCACCCTTTGACTTTCCGCGGTGACGTGTTTTTGGCTGAAGCCCCGGTCATAACAGAAGAGCGGTGCACACGAACAGTTTGGCATGCCATATTCCGCACCGAGCCGGGCGATGAGATCAACAGTGCAAAAA
>JABSPI010000124.1 GCA_013214365.1 Erythrobacter sp. | reverse complement strand
GCGCTATTGGTCAAGGATCGCTTGGGTACGACCTGAGGCTCGGCGCGGACAAAGGTGGCCTCGACCTGAATTTCGGCCGCGCCGCGCGGTGACACGATTGCAGGTGCCCCCAAAGCCACCCGCGCCGCTTCGTTCTCGTCGATATCAACCCGGACATGCAAAGGAACGGTTTCGCCCATTTGGATGAAAGGTTGCGAGCTGCCGCCTTGAGTGGCGACAAATTCGCCCGGACGGATATTGACCGCCAGAATCTCCCCCGCAATCGGCGCGCGGACAGTCAGGCGTTCGATCTCGGTCCGGGCGCTGCCGGCTCTTGCTTGCGCGGCGGACAGCTGTGCACGGGCCAGTTCGAGCCGGCTGGTGGCGGCATTGGCCTCGCCCTCGGCACGGATCACTTCGGACCGGCTCACCGCGGCTGGATCATTGAGGCTTTGATAGAGCGCCAATTGCTCGCCCGCGGTTGTCTGGGCGGTTTGCGCCTCGACAATGGCGGCGCGCGCTTCGCGGATTGCGGCCTCGGCTTCGGCGAGCCGGGCCCGTGCCGCGCGATCATCGACCTGGAACAAAGGCTGCCCTTTGGCCACCCGTTCGCCCGGCTCCACCATCAGCTCGCTGACGAGGCCTGACAGTGCCGAGCCGATATCGATCACCTCGCTTGCCGGTTCGACAATCCCCGCGCCTGCAACCCGCGCGCTATCAGCCAGCGCGCCGGTGGCCTTGGGCGGTTCATTGACGGGGGTTTCCAGCTCACGATCGGGCAGATTGGCCACGATCCACATGCCCGCCAGTACAATTCCGACCAGCGCAAGAATAGGCAGAATTTGCCGGGAAAAGCTCAGATTGGAGGGCAAGATGGCCATGGTCGGTTATGTCCGTTTGAAAGTCTGTGTCAGCGGGTTGGCAAAGGGGCGGGGTGTGGGTTTCTAGTGGTCCTCAGGCATGTCGGTGCCATCATGGGTGACGCGACCATCTTCGAGGACCAAAATCCGGTCGGCGAGGTCGAAAATGCGATTGTCATGAGTCACAATGATGCAGGCCCGATCCGGCGCCACGGCAACCTCGCGCAGCAGATCCATAACCCGCCGCCCCGATCTTGCATCAAGCGCGGCGGTGGGTTCATCGCAAACGACCAGACGCGGTTCGTGCACCAGCGCGCGGGCAATCGCGACCCTTTGTTGTTGTCCACCCGACAATTGGCGCGGCAATTTGTCCGCCTGATCACCGATATTGAGCTTGTCCAGCAGCACTTTGGCCTGCTCGCGCGCGGAGGCGACATCCATGCCGCGGGCAATCAAGGGCACTGCGGCATTGGCCGCGGCATCGATCGAAGGGATGAGATTATATTGCTGAAAAATGAAGCCGATATTGTCGAGCCGGAACTGGACCAGTTCGGTGTCCGACAGCTTGTAGATGTCGGTGCCAAACACTTTCACTTCGCCCTGTGTGGGCCACAGAATTCCGCACATGATCGAGATCAGCGTGGTTTTGCCCGACCCGCTTTCCCCGACCAGATAAGTCATCTCGCCCGGCCGGATATCGGTGTCGATCCCGTGCAGCACCCGCAAAGTGGTCTGACCGGTTTGGAAATCGCGTACAATGCCGCGCGCGCAAATTGCGCTTTGTTGCGGGCTGCCAGCGGGCATCTCGCCCTCGATCTGAGAAGGAAGAGGCGTGCTCATCTGAACACCGCCGCGGGTTCTGTGCTGAGCACGCTGCGCAGGGCAAGCCAGCCTGTGATCGCCAGGATCAATATGACCGCTACAAGGCTAATCAGGGGAACCTGCCAAGGGATGTAGAAGCCTTTGAAGAAGGGATTTCCCGAAAAGCTCCACAAAAACACCGCGGTTCCCACCACGCCCAGCGAATAGCCCACCGCACCCACCAAACCGGCCTGCACCCCGACCATGCGTACGATCTTGGCATTGGTGACCCCGATCGCTTTGAGCGCGCCGAACTGCTTGATATTGTCCCGGATAAACAGGCTGAACGTGAGCCCGACAATCGCCACGCCAACCACAAAGCCGAGCACAACAGTGATCCCGAAATTGGTCGGAATGCCGGTGTTCTGGATGATGAAATCGATGCCCGCACGCGCGAATTCATCGCGGGTTTCGGCCTTAAGCCCGGTTTGCTGCTCAATTTTGGCCGCAACATTTTCGGGCGTTTCGCCATCGACCACACCGACCAGCACAAAGCTCAAACGGTTGCGCGTGCCCGGCACGTAATTCAGCGCGCGGCTATATTTGGTGTAGAGCACGGCGGTGCTGGTGAAAGCGGGGATGGTGTCGGCAATGCCGCGGATCACCGCGCGTTGGTCGTTGAGCTCCAGCCGTTCTCCCACCGGATCAACATCCGCGCCGAACATATTGATCGCCCCGCCATCATCGATGATCACCGAATCGGGTTGGGACAGGACATCCTTAGCCCCGACATAAAGGTTTTTAGGCAGGCCGATTAGGGTTGCATCATCGACGCCGATAATCGCGACCTGTTCCAGATCCCCATTGCGCGTGCGGACCGAAGCGGCCGAGCGGATGTGCGGAACCGCCCATTCGACACCTGGCACCGAGCGCACCTGATCCAGCGCAGTGGAGGGCATGGCGTAATTGACATCGGTTGTGCGGCTGACCGGGTCCATCACCCAAACTTGCGCTTCGGGCGCGTTGTAAACGCCGCTGGCGCCGCGCTCGACCAGATTGACGAAAATCGTCAATTGCTGGGTGATCAGCAGGGTGGAAAAGCCAATGCCGAACAACAGCCCGTAAAACTTTTGCGGGTCGCCGGTGAGCATTCGGATCGCGATCCAGAGCATGTGTCGGGAGGCCTTGAAGTGAGAGGGGCTTGCGCGCCGAGAAAGAATTAACAATAATTAAACGATAGCGTTCAAATGAACGCAACCGTTCATTTTGTCAACGCGCAAATCTCTGGAAGCTCCCGGCCTTGATCGACGCAGCACCCGAATACAGGCCCAGCCACCCCCAAAGCGCAAGCGCGCCCGAAACCGGCCCGCAAGCAAACAATAAAAAGAAGCCCGGGCGCCCTTCCGATATTCTCAAGCGCAAGAAGATCATCGCCGCGGCAAGCGAGCGATTTTTCAAAGAGGGGTTTGCAGCCACTTCGATTGAGCAGGTCGCGGCTGATGCCGGTGTCTCCAAAGTGACGATCTACAATCACTTCGGCGACAAACGCGCTTTGTTTGGCGCGGCGGTGACGCATGAATGCGAAAAGATGCGCGGCTATTTCAGCCTTGATGCGATTCCGCCCGGATCGATTCGCAACCGTTTAACCGCCTTGGCCGAGGCGATGTGCGTGTTTTTCTCGCGCCCTGAAATGATTCAATTTGATCGCCGGATCGCGGCCGAAACACAGGCTGAGCCGATGATCGGCAAAGCGTTTTTGGAAGCCGGGCCGTGGCGTATGAAAAGCGCCTTTACCCAATGGCTTTCCCATGTCAGCGATTGCGGCGAATTGTGCATCCCCGATCCTGAATTAGCGGCCGAGCAATTTGTCTCTATGGTCAAGGGGATAGGCGATCTGGAGCGCCGTTTTGGCGCCACGCCCTGCCCCCAGGATGATGCGCGCCGAATTGCCGGGGCAGTGCAAGTTTTTCTCGCCGCTTACGCCCCGGATTCCAGCGGCGATTAAGCGCAATCGGGCCGGGCACTCGGCCTGCGCGCCGATCATCGCTTTGGGCCGGGGCGGATAAGAGCGGACCACATTAGGGTATTTTAGGGCCACGCATTGGCTTGCTATTCACCCTCGCGTTCCTACATATTCTGATCAGAAAGGATCACAATTGCCATGAGCGATCAGAACGACCCCAATCAACAGCCACCCGAAGGACAAAACCCCTGGGTTAAATCCCTGATGATTTGGGGCGGCATTTTCATGGCCCTGTTGCTGATCGTCTCGATGTTCAATGGTTCGGGCAACACGCCGAGCAACCAGATCAGCTATTCCGAGTTCCGCGATGAAGTGGCCGCAGGATCGGTGAAGCAGGTTGAAATGGGCGAGGATTCGATCGTTGGCACGTTCCGCGATGGCGACAGCTTCTCGACCGTGCCTGTGCCCGGCGACAGCGA
>JABSPI010000123.1 GCA_013214365.1 Erythrobacter sp. | reverse complement strand
TAAAGACCCTGGAAGTGAAAAACTGGCTGGACTATTTTTTCAATGACTAAGCCCACAAGCCTCGATCAGGCGATCGACACATTCTTCCAGCCGATCTCGGATGCGATTGCCGGGTTCATTTTCTATTCGGTGCCGGTGATGGGCGCGCAGGTGCCCTTGATTGTGTGCTGGTTGGTTTTGGGGGCGTGTTTTTTCACGGTCTATCTGGGATTTATCAATCTGCGCGGGTTTGGCCATGCGGTCGGTCTGGTGCGCGGCAAATATGCAAAACCGGGCGCGCAAGGGGAAATCACCCCGTTCCAAGCGCTCAGCGCGGCGGTGTCGGGGACCGTCGGGATCGGCAATATTGCCGGGGTTGCGATCACCATATCCCTGGGCGGGCCGGGCGCGATTTTGTGGCTGATCTTTGCCGGATTTGTCGGGATGACCACCAAATTTGTCGAATGCGCGCTGGGGGTGAAATACCGCCAGATCAATCCCGATGGCACTGTCTCGGGCGGTCCGATGTATTATCTGAGCGGCGGTCTGGCGCAGCGCGGGCGGCCGCGCCTGGGCAAATTTCTGGGCGGGTTTTACGCGGTCAGCATCATCATCGGCTGCCTTGGTATTGGCAATATGTTCCAATCCAACCAAGCCTATGGCCAATTGCTCTATGTCACCGGGGGCGAGGGCGGACCATTGGTCGGCATGGGGTGGCTGGTCGGGATTGCGATGGCGGTTCTGGTTGGCCTCATCGTGGTGGGCGGGATCAAGTCCATCGCGCAGGTCACCTCGAAACTGGTGCCGTTTATGGTGGTGATTTACATTATCGGCGCGGTGGTTGTGATCGGTATGAACGCGGCCAATTTGCCTGCAGCGATTGGGGCGATTATCGCCGGCGCGTTCACCCCGTCGGGCGTGGCGGGCGGGTTTGTCGGGATCATGATCCTGGGCTTTCAACGCGCGGCATTTTCAAACGAGGCCGGGATCGGTTCGGCCGCGATTGCACATTCGGCGGTGTCGACCAAGGACCCGATCAGCGAAGGTTTCGTGGGATTGCTCGAACCGTTTATCGACACGGTTGTGATCTGCACGCTAACCGGGCTTGTGATCGTCACCAGCTTCCCGCCCGAAACCTTTATGGCGGGCTCGCTGCAAGGGATTGAGCTGACCTCGGCGGCGTTTGCGAGCCAATTGTCATGGTCGCCTGTGCCCTTGTCGGTGGCCGCTTTGCTGTTTGCGTTTTCGACCATGCTGGCCTGGGCCTATTACGGGACCAAAGCGTGGACCTATATGCTGGGCGAAGGGCGCGCGGCGCAATATACGTTCAGCGTCATTTTCTGCATCTTTATCGTGATCGGCGCCGCGGTGCAGCTCGATGCGATTTTGCAGATATCGGACGCGCTGATTTTCATCATGGCGATCCCCAATCTGATCGGGCTGTATATTATGGCGCCCGAGGTCAAACGCGATCTGGGCGATTATATTGCGCGCCTCAGCGCAAGCCGCGCGGACGGATAAACGCCGCGCCTCGCCTCGCGCATGCGGCGCGCGATCCGGCGCCTGCTTATTTCCAGGTTTCGATCAATTCATCATAGGCGATCGTGACCGGGGCGGGGTCTTCATCGGCAAGCTTGGCTTTGGGGGCGCCGGGTTGGTTGAGCCAATATTGGGCGCCGCGCTCGGGGTTAAGTTTTGGCCCCAGCTCGCCCTGCAATCCGGCCCGCTCGAGCCGTTCCAGCACGCGCTCCTGCTCTGCGCACAGCGCATCGAGCGCCTCTTGCGATGATTTGGTGCCCGACGAGGCATCGCCGATATTTTGCCACCACAATTGCGCAAGNCGCGGATAATCGGGCACATTGGTGCCGGTTGGCGACCATTGGGTGCGCGCGGGCGAACGATAGAATTCGACCAATCCGCCCAGCTTGGGCGCGCGCTCGGTGAAGCTGTCATGTTCGATTGTGGATTGCCGGATAAAGGTCAAACCCACATGCGATTTTTTCACATCCACCGTTTTGGACGCGACGAATTGGGCATAGAGCCACGCGGCCTGCGCGCGCGGTGTGGGGGTGGATTTCATCAAGGTCCATGATCCGGTATCCTGATAGCCGACCTTCATCCCCTCTTCCCAATAGGCGCCATGCGGGCTGGGCGCCATGCGCCAGCGCGGCGTGCCATCCTCATACAAAACCGCCGAGGCATCCTCGCCGACCATGTTTGCGGTGAAGGTGGTGTACCAGAAAATCTGTTGCGCGATCGCGCCTTGGGCGGGCACCGGGCCGGCTTCAGAAAAAGTCATCCCCGCGGCCGCAGGCGGCGAATATTGGTTGAGCCATTTGGAATATTTGTCGAGCGCATAGACCGCTGCGGGCGAATTGGTTGCCCCGCCGCGCGCCATGCACGATCCGACCGGTTGGGACATGTCATTGACGCGAATGCCCCATTCATCCACCGGCAGGCCATTGGGTTCGCCCACCGATCCCATCCCCGCCATCGACATCCACGCATCAGTGAAACGCCAACCCAGCGAGGGATCCTTCTTGCCGTAATCCATGCTGCCATAGACCGGCTTCCCATCGATCTCGCGCCCGGTGAAAAATTCGGCAATATCTTCATATGCCGACCAATTGACCGGCACCCCCAGATCATAGCCATATTGCGCTTTGAAATCGGCCATGATCACAGGATCAGTGAACCAGTCGTAACGGAACCAATAAAGATTGGCGAATTGCTGGTCGGGCAATTGGTACAATTTGCCATCGGGGCCGGTGGTGAAATCGATCCCGATAAAATCGCCAAGATCGAGATCGGGATTGGTCACCGAGCTGCCATCGCCCGCCATCCAATCGGTCAGATTGCGCACCTGTTGATAGCGCCAATGGGTGCCGATGAGGTCCGAATCGTTGACATAGGCATCGTAGATATTCTCGTCCGACTGCATCTGGGTTTGCAGTTTTTCGACCACATCCCCTTCGCCGATCAGGTCATGGGTCACCTTGATCCCGGTGATCGCGGAAAAAGCCGGAGCGAGCACTTTGGCCTCGTATTCATGCGTCGCTATGGTTTCCGAAACCACCGAGATTTCCATCCCGCGATACGGCGCGGACGCTTGCATGAACCAGCCGATCTCGGCCTCTTGCTGCGCGCGTGAGAGGGCCGACATCTCGCCGATTTCCTGATCGAGGAATTGCATCGCTGCGGCCTGGCGCTCCTCGTCGCTGAGGACGACGAAATCGCTGTTTGCGGCATCTGAACACGCGCTCAGCACCAATGTGACGCTCAGCAGGCTGGCCGTTGTGATGGCTTTCATAAATTGATGTCCCGTCTCTTCTTGTGTTCAAACCCAGCGGAAAACGCAGAATGCAAAAACGCCGCAAATGATCAACGCCCAATATTGCGGCGCATTGGTCAAACCGATCCATGCCAGATTGATAAAGGCGCTGCCCAGAAGGGTGATGAAAAAGCGGTCGCCGCGCATTGTCTCGATCCCCAGAACCCCGGTGCGCGGGGGGCTGGGATATGTGACATGCAACACCGCCAGCGCACCGATCGATGCCGCAATCGCGGCAAAGAACAGCGCGGTGGGCATGGTCCAAGCCATCCAATTCATATCGGGCCAATTCATATCGGGCCAACCTCTCCTGATTACCCGGCCTTACACCCGTCCCAGAGCAAAGCCTTTGGCAATGTAACTGCGGACAAAATAGATCACAATCGCGCCCGGAATAATGGTCAACACCCCCGCGGCCGCCAATACCCCCCAATCCAGCCCCGATGCCGATACAGTGCGCGTCATGATCGCGGTGATGGGTTTGGCATCGACGCTGGTGAGAGTGCGGCTGAGCAGCAATTCAACCCAGCTGAACATGAAACAGAAAAACGCCGTCACCCCGATGCCCGGCGCAATCATCGGGACGAAAATGCGGGTGAAAAAGCGGGTAAAGCCATAGCCATCGATAAAGGCGGTCTCGTCGATTTCACGCGGCACGCCGCGCATGAACCCTTCCAATATCCACACCGCCAAGGGCACATTGAACAGGCAATGCGCCAAAGCCACGGCAATATGGGTGTCGAACAGGTTCACACTGGAATAAAGTTGGAAAAACGGCAGCGCGAACACCGCCGGCGGCGCCATCCGATTGGTCAGCAGCCAGAAGAACAGATGGTTGTCGCCATAGAAGCGATAGCGGCTGAAAGCATAGGCCGCAGGCAGCGCGACGAGCAGCGATATCACCGTGTTGAGCGAGACATAGATGAAGCTGTTGACATAGCCCATATACCAGCTCGGATCGGTCAGGATCGTGCGATAATTTGCCAGTGTGAAATCGTCGGGAAACAGGGTGAAAGCGCCCAGAATTTCAGCGTTCGATTTGAAGCTCATGATCACCAGCCAGTAAATCGGCAGCAATAAGAACACCAAATAGATCGCCATCACCAAATTGCCGAGACGCACCGGCGACGCGCGCCCCCCCTGTGAGCGGGCGGGCCCGGTGGTTGCTGGAGTGGTTGCAGGAGTGGTTTCTGGGATGGGGCCTGCATTGGCGCCTGCCTTGGGGTGCGCTTTGGAGCTCTGGGTGTCTGATTGCGGGCGGGTCATTGTTCGCCTTCCGCTTTATCGCTCGCCACCATGACGGTGTAGAACACATAGGAAATCAGCAGGATAACCAGGAAATACATCAGTGAAAACGCCGCCGCGGGACCCAGATCAAATTGGCCCAAAGCCATCTTGACCAGATCGATCGACAAAAATGTCGTCGCATTGCCCGGTCCGCCACCGGTGAGAACAAACGGTTCGGTGTAGATCATGAAGCTGTCCATAAAGCGCAGCAGCACCGCAATGATCAAAACCCCGCGCATTTTGGGCAATTCGATATAGCGGAACACCGCCCACCGGCCCGCCTGATCGATCTTGGCCGCCTGGTAATAGGCATCGGGGATCGAGCGCAGCCCGGCATAGGCCAACAGCGCCACCAAAGAGGTCCAATGCCAGACATCCATCACAATCACCGTGACCCATGCATCCAGCGCATTTTGGGCATAATTGTAATCGATGCCCAGATCGCTCACCACGCGGCCCAACAGGCCGATATCCTCGCGCGCAAACACCTGCCAGATGGTCCCCACCACATTGTAGGGGATCAACAAAGGCAGCGCCATTAATACAAGGCAAAAGGACGCGCCCCATCCGCGTTTGGGCATCGACAAGGCGACCAAAATGCCCAGCGGTATCTCGATCAAGAGGATGATCGCGGAAAACAGAACCTGCCGGCCCAGCGCATCCCACAGGCGCTGCGAGCCGAGCAATTCGCGGTACCATTCGAGCCCGACCCAGAAGAAGGTATTGCCGCCAAAGCTGTCCTGAAACGAATAATTGACCACTGTCATCATCGGGATGACCGAGGAAAACGCGACCAGCACCAGAACCGGCAGGACCAGCCACCATGCGCGTTGATTGACCGGTTTCTGGAT
>JABSPI010000122.1 GCA_013214365.1 Erythrobacter sp. | reverse complement strand
GCCGGAGCGATCCCCTGCATCGCGGCCCCGGCATCGCCATCGAGCACATAGGGGAAGGGGATTTCCTGGCGCGAGCGCGAGACGCTGGCCTCGATCTCGTAATCCTGCGCAATCAATGCGAGCTGTTCGTGCAAATAGCCGGCGAACAGGTCAGGGCGGGTGATAGTGGTGGTGTAGGTGCCGGGCAATTCCAACCGGCCAAAGGCGCGGCTGCGATCCTGGGGATCGCCCACTCCTGAAAACTGCAAGGTCAGCTGCGGATAGGCATAGCTGCCATCTGAGCGTTTGTGCGCGGGCGGGATTGTCCCATCGCGGCCAAAGGCGATCACATCTTCGCGCAAAGCGGTGATGGCGGCGTCGTAATGGTGTTGCAATTGTTCAAGGATGGTGGGGATTGGGGTCATTCAGTTGTCCTTTGTTTACGGCAATTTAGGCCATGTCATCGGGTTTTACAAAAAGGGCGCGACAGTCGTGTGACCATCGCGCCCTTGATTGTAGCGGTGATGAGCAAGGAGCCGATCAGGCGTCCTTCTCCTCAGCTTCCGGCGCCGCATCAGCGTCCGCGTCTGCGTCAGCTTCGGGCGATGCGCCATCTTCAAACAGCTCTTCGGGGATCTCGCCCGGCTCAAGGCCGGAATTGTCGATCCGCGTATCGGCTGCGGCTTCTTCGATTTCGCGTTGCTCGTCAGCGAACATTTGCGCCAAAACGTCGACGCCTTGCGCCTGCAATTCGGCTTCGTCGTCGCTGCGTGCGACATTGGCTTTCACCGTGACGCGCACTTCGGGGTGCAATGCGACGGTCACGTCGTGCATACCGATCGTTTTGATCGGTGCGCCCATGATGACCTGCTTCTTGTCGACATCGTGGCCTTGCGCGACCAGACCTTCGACCATGTCGCGGACATTGACCGAGCCGTAAAGCTGACCGGCATTCGATGCGGCACGGATCAAAACGACCTGTGCGCCTTCGACCTTCGCGCCCAGACCTTCGGCCACGGTGCGCTTTTCAGCGTTTTCTTTTTCGAGCCGTTCACGGTTGGCTTCGAACACAGCCTTGTTGGCGGCATTGGCGCGCAGGGCCTTCTTCTGCGGGAGCAGGAAGTTGCGGGCATAGCCATCCTTGACGGTGACGACATCGCCAATCGTGCCGAGCTTTTCGATCCGTTCGAGGAGAATGATATCCATGTTTCTTCTCCCTTACTTCACGATATACGGCAGAAGGCCGATGTGACGCGCGCGCTTGATCGCCTTGGCGAGTTCGCGCTGCTTCTTGGCCGAAACGGCGGTGATACGCGACGGCACGATCTTGCCACGCTCGGACATAAAGCCCTGCAGCAGACGCACGTCTTTGTAATCAATCTTGGGGGCATCCTTGCCAGAGAACGGGCAGGACTTGCGGCGGCGGAAAAACGGGCGGGCCATCAGTCACGCTCCTCACGGGGTTCACGGCGCTTACGATCGCGCTCGTTCTTGCGCATCATTACGCTGGGGCCATCTTCGTGTGCATCGACACGGATGGTCATGTAACGAATGACGTCTTCGTTGATACGGGTCTGGCGTTCGAGTTCTTCAACCACCGAGCCGGGGGCGTCGATGTTGAGCATTACGAAATGCGCCTTGCGGTTGCGGTCGATTTTATAGGCGAGGGATTTAAGGCCCCATGTTTCGGTCTTGGTGACCTTGCCTTCGTTCGCTTCGACGATTTCGGTCGCCGTGGCCGCCAACGCGTCAACCTGGGCCTGTGAAAGGTCCTGACGCGCGAGGAAGATATGCTCATACAGAGCCATCTCGCGTTCCTTCATTTTGTACGCCGATCGCTGGCTTGTCCGCGGGATTGCGGGGCCCCTCCGGCTTTCTTTGGTGTCCCCCACAAAGCAGGGGATGCGCGCACATAGCGGGTTTGGTGATGAATGCAAGTCTTGTGCATCGGCTCAGGCCAAGGCAATCCGGCGNGGCTAGCACTTTTTCAAGGGGATTTGCGCTCATGCCNTCTGGTTTGGTTGCTTTATTCGATGATGTGGCCCTGATCGCGCGCGCTGCGGCGGCGTCGGCTGATGATATTGCGGCGGCGGCGGGAAGGGCGGGGGCCAAAACCGCCGGCGTGGTGATCGACGATGCCGCGGTCACGCCCAGCTATGTCACCGGATTGTCGCCCGCGCGCGAATTGCCAATCATCTGGTCGATCACCAAAGGCAGCCTCTTCAACAAGCTGGTCATATTGCTCCCCGGGGCGATATTATTGTCCGAATTCCTGCCTCAAGCGATCATCTACATCCTGATGCTGGGGGGTGCGTTCCTGTGTTATGAGGGCGCGGAAAAAGTGCTCGAAAAGCTGGGCTTGGCTGAGCATGCCGCGACAGTGGAAGATGTCGTGGCCGATCCGGCCGCGTTCGAGAAACAGCGCATATCGGGCGCGGTGCGCACCGATCTGATCTTGTCGGCCGAAATTATGGCGATCACTTTGAACGAGCTCGACCTGCCAAGCTGGTGGGAGCGCGGTCTGGCGCTGGCTCTGGTTGGGTTTGTGGTGACGATCGGGGTGTATGGGACGGTCGCCCTGATCGTGAAAATGGACGATATCGGCCTCTACATGACCAAAAAATCGAGCGCATTTGTGCAAAGCCTTGGCCGGTTCATGGTTGCCTCAGTGCCCAAATTGCTGACCGGTTTGTCGGTGATCGGGACGATTGCGATGCTGTGGGTGGGCGGCGGCATTTTGGTCCATGGCACGCATGATATCGGTTTCCATGGCCTGTATGATCTGGTCCATGGCGCGGAAATGGCGGTGGCGGGTGCATCGGGCGCGCTGGGCGGGGTGGCCGGATGGGTGACCTATGCGGCTTTGTCGGCCTTGGTGGCGTTGATCGTGGGCAGCGTGATTTTCACCGTCCTGCATAAATTCACCGGCAAGAAGGCCGCGCATTGATGGCCGATCGCCCGGTTTTATACAGCTGCGCCGGATCGCGGGGCTTGCGCGCGACATGGGCGGCGCAAGAGGCAGGCGTCGATATCGATCTTAGAATCCTGCCCTTTCCCCCGCGCCATATGGCGCCCGAATATCTCGAGATAAATCCGCTGGGCACGGTGCCGATGTTGGTCGATGGCGATTGCCAGATGACCGAAAGCTGCGCGATTGCGCATTATTTCGCGACGCGTTCGGGCTATACGGATCTCGCGATTGCACCGGGCGAGGCGGATTATGCGCACTATTGCGATTACACCTATCACGCCGATGCCACGATCACTTTTCCGCAAACGGTCTATATGCGCTTTGCCATTTTCGAAAAGCACAAGGGCTGGGCCGAGGCGGGGGAGGCGTATGCCAAATGGTTTGAAAAGCGATTGGTCAAGATCGAGCAGCGTTTGGCCACGCGCGAATATCTGTGCGCTGATCGCTTCACCGCGGCTGATATCTGCATCGGCTATGCGTTGATCCTGGCCAAAAGCGTGGGGCTCGACGATCGCGTGCCCGGCAGCCTCAAAACCTATCGCGACCGGCTGACCGCGCGCGAGGCGTACAAACAAGCGGTCGCCCGCGAAGAGGCCGGAAGGAAGGCTCTAGAAGAGTGATCAGCCGGCCTGAGCGCGCCTGAGAGCAGGCCGTTTGACGTGTGAAGGTCCGAAATTGGGGGGGCGGACATGGGCCAACGGGCCGCCTATATGTCCAAGTGGCCGTGAATATGGTGCAAATGCAATTGCCTATTGCGCAGCCAATGTGACGCGGTTTCGGAACGTCCATTCTGCAACATCATCATCCAGAAAATCGACTTCTTTTGTGATTGTCAAACTGCCCTGATTGCGGATCATGACTTCACGGATGGCAGCGGGGCGATTGTCGTCCTTGTCAATCCGGAAGAGCGTCATCGTCCAATTGTCACCATCAAGTGCGTCGGTGATGCGGGCGGTTTGGGCATAAGTTTCGAATTCTCGCCCAGCGCGTGAATTGGCGACGTTCACGGTCTCACCAACAGCGTTGACCAATGTCGTTATCCTAACGGGAAAGCCCGGGTCGGTGAAGTTTGAACGCTGCACAAACGTTGTTTCGTCAGGGATCGTGTCAAACTCCACGCTTAGCGGGATCGCCTGCATCCTATCGGTTTGATAGTCGCGATATTCGAGCTGGCCCTGCCAATTGCCTTCCAGTGCGGCGAAGGCCTCTGCCGCATTTTTTGGCGTATCGATGCTCAGGGTGGAGGCCTGGCTAAGCGCGGCGAGAATGGTAAGAATATGCAGCATAGTGTGCCCTTTCTAATGGCGCGGCCGCCGGATTGGCTTTTGCTAAGAAGGCAGGTGGCTGAGATTTTTTCAGCGCGCGTCTCATTTTTCAAAAAACGCTACAGATTACATATTTTGAGACGTCTCACGTCTAAACGCTGAAGGCGTGACGCCGTGATATGCTTTGAAAAACCGATTGAAACTGGCCTTGGAGTTGAACCCACATTCCAATGCAGTGCTCAAGATGTCGGCTTTCGGGTCAGCGCAAAGCCGCCTTGCCACCTCTTCGCAACGCATTCCGTTGATAAGGGTCGACCAGTTCATCCCTAGGCTTTCGTTCACCGCACGCGATAGATAGGACTGATTGGTGGCAAGATGGCGGGCTGCGCGGGCGAGAGAAAGGTCTGGGTCTTCATACAAACGGTCATCGCGAATTTTCGCCGCCCAACGCTTTGCCTCCGCCAATCTGTCTTGCGCGCCCTCATCGTCTACCTCCTGCTCATGGCGCGGCTCTACTGCCTCAACCGATCGCATCACCGGGAAAGGCAAATGGGCGTGCCGCCAGCCTTCGATTGCTAACGCAGACCCAAGAATGCTTATTGCGATATAGAGTCCCATCAGCCTGCGATAGCTTAGGCCGACCATTGCATCGATTGTTGCGAACACGCCCCACAGCAGCAAAAGTATGGCCGCGCCGATTAAGATATTCTGGAGCCAGCGCGCAGCAAAGCGATCATCATCGCTGCGTTCATTGGCCAACCATTGTCGGTAATTTCCCAGCAATCGCCAGCTCAATCTTCCGTAATAGACAAAACCTATAATTATGCCGATTGTGACCGCGACGTTCAGCCAAACCAAAATTGTCCCAGTCCAAACCACCTTGAGTTCGGCGGGAAGTAGGAGGCTGACGAACAAAAGACCGCCAGCCAATGCCGGTGCGATCATATGCAACGCCCACTTGTCCAACGCGCGGCCATGCACAAGCGCGAAAAGGTAGGAATAAAATAGCGGCGCGACCGCAAGTGGGTTTGAAAATGGCACAAAGCTGAGCCATTGCCAGCGATCATAAAAGCCCGCAAAACCTATGGCCCAAGGGGTAATCGTTCCCACGAGAATAACCAGCAAAACAGCCAGCATCCTATTC
>JABSPI010000121.1 GCA_013214365.1 Erythrobacter sp. | reverse complement strand
ATTCGTCGGCAGCTTTGAACGCAATGTCCTGTCATCGGGCAAGCGGCTGGCGGAAAAGGGTGTCGAGATCGGCAAGCGCGAGATCGACGATGTGCCGCTGGTGGAAAACGCCCCGCGCTACAATGCGGCCGATGCCGCGCAAGTGGAAGAGGATATGGACGCCGCCGACGATGCCCCGCCTTTCCTGCTTGATCAAAAGAAGGACGCCGCCGAATAGCCATTGGCCCCGGCGGCACTAGGTGTGCAGCGCTGGCACGCTGGCACGCTGGCACGCTGGCACGCTGGCACGTGTCTATTCCAAGGCGTCGAGCACTTCATAAACGAGGACCGCACCAGCGACCGCTGCGTTGAGGCTGTCGGCGCGGCCGCGCATTGGCATGGTCACGCGCAGGTCGCATTCGGCTTCATACGCCTCGGGCAGACCTTGGCTTTCATTGCCGACCAGGATGAGGCACGGCGCTTCATAGGGCGCGCCGCGATAGGGGACCGCATCGCGCAAGGATGCAGCGACCAATTGGCCTTCACCGTCCCTCAACCATGCGACAAAATCGCTCCAGCGAGCTTGCGCTAGTGATTGGGTGAAAACCGCGCCCATGCTGGCACGCACTGCCTCGGCGCTGAACGGGTCGGCGCAATCATCGATCAAAATCAACCCGCCCGCGCCCACCGCATCGCCAGTGCGTAGCATCGTGCCCAGATTGCCCGGATCGCGCAGGTCTTGCGCCACCAGCCAGATCTGCGCGGTCCCGCGATCCAGCCGGGCCAAAGATGTGTCAAATTCATCGAACACCCCGACCACGCTTTGCGTATTAGATTTGCCGGTGATTTTGGACAGGATATCGGGCGTGGTGGTGATCACCTCGCCGCCCTGCGCTCCGATCTCGCTCTCTAGCCGGGTGAGCAAATCCTTTGCCGCCGCGTTGCGCTCGGCATTTTCGGCCATCACCAATTGGCGCGGCGCATAGCCGCTCACCCGCGCATCTTCGAGCAGGCGCAGCCCCTCGACGAGGAATTGGCCTGCGCGTTTGCGGTGTTTCTTCTCGCGCAAAGAGCGCAGATATTTCACTGTGGGATTGGAAAAACCGGAAATATGTTTGCGCATAGAGCCTGTATCCAGCCCGCGCTCAATCTTCGCCAAAGCCGTCTTCGACCAAGGCCACCAATTGCGCCAGCACCGCCTCTGATCCGTCGCCGCCAACGATCAATTCGACCTCATCACCCTTGGCCGCGCCCAGCATCATCAGCCCCAAAATCGACCCGCCGGCGGCCTGATTGCCATCCTTGGCGACCCTGACCACTGTCCCTTCGGGCAGAGCGCTGACCGCGCCGACAAATTTGGCGCTGGCGCGGGCGTGCAGGCCGCGCTTGTTCACGATGGTGACGGTCTGGCGCTGCTCGACCATGGCTATTTCCCGCCGCTTGCGCTGCGCGCAGTGTCGGCGCCGAGCAATTCGCTTGCTACAGTGATGTAATTGCGCCCGGCGGTCTGGGCCGCTTCGACCGCTTCGACCACGCCCATATTCTTGCGCGCACCCGCAAGCCGAATCAGCATGGGCAGGTTGATCCCGGCAATCACCTCCACCCGGCCTTGCTCAAGCAGCGAAATCGACAGGTTCGATGGTGTACCCCCGAACAGATCGGTGAGAATGATGCAGCCCGCGCCCGAATCGACCGTTGCGATCGCCTCGGCGATGTCGGCGCGGCGTTGTTCCATGTCGTCATTGGGGCCGATACACACGGTCGCGATCCCGTCTTGCGGGCCGACAACATGCTCCATCGCCTCGACAAATTGGTCGGCAAGGCGCCCATGGGTTACCAGGATCAATCCAATCATGTGAGAATGTTAGTCCGTCCGTATTGTGCGTTGCGTCCAGCGCGTTTCTGGCTGGCCGCTTAATCCTTTTGACCACCGTTTGTCACTATCCAGAGCCCGAGCTGCGGCCATTGGCCCTAGGGTTTCGCCAGCGGGTCACCCTCGATGGCATCCTCTGCGCGCGCGCCCAGATTGCGATGTCGGACAGTGGGCGAAAATCCCGCTTCGCGCAAGCTTTGAGCCATTGTCTGGGCGGTGAAAACCGAGCGGTGCCGCCCGCCAGTGCAGCCAAATGCGACATGGACATAGGCTTTACCTTGCGCGCCATAGCGCGGCAGCAATGTCACAAGCAGATCTCTGATCTGGGCAAATGTGTTGGCAAAAGCGGGGTCGCGCTGAATATGATCGCCCACCGCTTGATCGAGCCCGGTCAGCTCGCGCAATTCGGCCACCCAATGCGGATTGTCGAGAAACCGCATATCGAACACCAAATCCGCCAGCGGCGGCATGCCCCGGGCAAAGCCGAAGCTCGACACGGTGAGCGTGATCGCCTCATTTTCAGCCGTGCCGAACAATTGCCGCATATGGCTTTGCAAATCGTGCGAGGACATGGCGCTGGTGTCGATCACCATTTCGGCCCATCGCCGCAACGGTTCGAGCAATTCACGCTCGGCCGCAATGCCGTCTTCGGCGGTGTGTTCGCGGCCCATTGGATGGGGGCGGCGGGTTTCGTTGTAGCGCCGCGCCAATTCTTCGCCGCGACAATCGAGGAAAAGGAAGCTGATCGAAAGATCGCCGCGTTGGCTTAAGGATTTGAGCCATGTGATGATGTCGGCCGGGACAAAACCGCGGGTGCGCGAATCGAACCCGATCGCCAAAGGCGCGCGTTCAATTGCCGCATCATCGCCGGGTTGGGGCACCAGCCGGTCGAGCAATCGCACCGGAAAATTGTCGATCGTCTCCCAGCCCAAATCCTCCAACACGCCCAGCGCGGTGGATTTGCCCGCCCCCGACATGCCGGTGACAAATACGAGCCGTTGTTTGCCATCTGCCGCAGCCAGCGGGGCGCCAGACGAAGCAGCAGGAGAAGCGGGGTCGGTGGACATAATGCGCACCTTGTCGCGTTTTATCAGCGCCAAGGGAAGCGCGATTTTGCCCAGCACACCAATCGGCTACGCCAGCCCGTGTTTGGCCAGCGCCCATTCGGCGCGGATTGCAGGCGCGATGGCGCCCGGCTCAAACGGCAAGACCGGTATATCGGCGCCGAAAAAACTGCAGGTGGCCAATGTATGGGGCAGCCGATCGCCGCGCGCGCCGAGGTCAAGGATTAATGCAAGCGGGCAGGGCGGGGCAACCGGCACGGTGACAAGACCAATGCCGCGCAGTTCGATCAGCCCTTCGACATGGGGCGCGGGGCTGGCGATCAACGCACCATCTTTATGGGTCAGCCTCACACCATCATCCCCGATAAATCCCGCCCCGCGGTCAAGCAGAGCGAGAGTGAGCGAGGATTTGCCGCTGCCCGGCGGGCCTTCGATCGCCAAAGCCCGGCCGCCAATCGCAACCACGCTGGCTTGGAGCAGAAGCGTCTCTTCGCTCATTCCACCCCTCAATCAGCCGCCGGCAGACGCAGGCGCAAACACGCCCCCGTCCCGCCATCGCTGCGCGCCTGTGCAATCAATGTGCCGTCATGCGCCTCGGCAATGGCGCGCGCAATCGCGAGGCCCAATCCGGAGTGATTGCCGAAATCCTCATCCGTCGGGCGCACCGAATGGAAGCGTTGGAACACCTTTTCGCGCGAATCGGCCGGAATGCCGGGGCCTGCATCGCTGACCGAGACGCTGACCCATGTGCCGTCATTGTCGATCGCGACTTCAATCGGCGCATCCGCGGGCGAAAACGACACCGCATTGTCGAGCAGGTTTTCCACCACCCGTTCCAGCCGCGCCCCCACACCTTCGACATGGGCGGCGAATCCGTGCGTGGTCAGCTCGATCTGGTGTTCGTCGTCCTGCGCGCGCGAGGCGCGGCTGCCGATGATGGCATTGACCAAAGCGGCCATGTCGATCCGTTCCAGAGTGGCGCGCGACATTTCGGCATCGATCCGGCTGGCATCGGAAATCTCGCTCACCAATCGGTCGATCCGGCGCACGTCATGGGTGACGATCTGTTCCAATTCGCGGCGGGTGGCCGGATCGCTGACTTTGGGGAGCGATTCGACCGCGCTGCGCAGGCTGGCGAGCGGGTTTTTGATCTCATGCGCGACATCAGCGGCGAAACTGTCGACCGCATCGATCCTCTGGCGCAGCGCCGATGTCATATCCGAAACCGACCGCGCCAATTGGCCGATTTCATCGCTGCGTTCGGGCAGGCGCGGCACCTCCACCTCGCGCTCGCGCCCCTGACGCACCTTTTGCGCGGCATGGGCCAGCAATTGCAGCGGCGAGACGATTGTGCGCGCCAGATATAGCGAGAGCAAAGCCGACGCGCCCAGCACCGCGAGCACCGCCACAATCAGCGCCGAGCGCGCCGAACGCACGCTTTCGGTGATATCGACCGAATTGCGCACAGTGAGCAAGGTCGCGCCGTTCAAGCCAACCGGCGCTGCGGCGGTGATCACCGGGGTCCCGTCGCTCCATTCATACAGCCGGATCTGGCTCAATCCCTCTTCGCGTGCCTGTACCAATTCTGGCCACGCATCAGCGCTTTGCGCCTCAGGCTCGATATAGCGGGCCACCGGTTCGGCGCTGACGATTGTATCGACCGTGCGGTCGAGCATGCGCGCCAATTGTTCGTCCCACGCATCATCAGCGACATCGTTGAGCTCAAAGGCGGGGGTGTCGAGCGCGAAACTGTCGGCCCATAGCTCGCCCTCGGCGTCGAATAAACGCATGCGCATGCGCTGTTCGCGGCCGATCTGAACCAACAGCGCCTCCTGGCGCTCCTCGCTTGCCCCGGCCAATGCCTCGGCGGTGATCTGCGCCTCGATCCGGGCCAGTTTGAAGCGTTCATTGATCAATTGGGTGCGATAGGTGTCGAGATAGAACAGCCCACCCGAGAGCAGCGCCAAAGGCAGAATATTGACCACCAGAATGCGCGCGGTCAGTGACAGCCGACCGATTGTGTCCGGCCCGGGCGACAGGCCCGCACCCTCGGCTATTTTGCTACCTTTGCTGGGATGTGTGTCGCTCATTGGCCGCCGCGCACAATTGCAGCGGGCCATCCGCGTGGGCGGCATGGACCGTGTAAAACCATCATATCAGCCATCATTGAAGCTGTATCCTGCGCCATAGAGCGTGTCGATCGCGCCAAATTCGGGGTCCACGCTGCGGAATTTGCGGCGCATGCGTTTGATGTGGCTGTCGACGGTGCGATCATCGACAAACACATCGTCGGGATAGGCGGCATCCATCAATTGATTGCGGCTTTTGATCACGCCGGGCCGCGTGGCCAAGGCCTCAAGGATCAGAAATTCGGTGACGGTCAGGCTAACCGGTTTGCCGTCCCAGGTGATGTGGTGGCGCGCGGGGTCCATGTGCAAGCGGCCGCGCTCAATGCTGGGATTGGCCGGTTCGCTTTCCATCGTGTCGCTGGGCAAGGTAAAATCGGGTTCGACGCGCCGCAAAATGGCGCGGATGCGCGCGGTCAACAGGCGCAGGCTGAAGGGTTTGGCGATGTAATCGTCCGCGCCCAGTTCCAAACCGGCCTCTTCATCGGCCTCGTCATCCTTGCTGGTCAAGAAGATCACTGGCAGGGGCGATTGCGCGCGCACCCGCCGCAACAGCTCCATTCCGTC
>JABSPI010000120.1 GCA_013214365.1 Erythrobacter sp. | reverse complement strand
GACCTAGCGCCCCTCGGGCAGCGCATCGAGGCCCTTCATGATTTCCGCCAGCAAAATCTCTTCGCCCTCAGCCCGGTCGGCGGCGTGAATGTCGTATTCCGGCTCAAGCATTGGGACCAGCCCCGCATCGGCGATTTGGTTGCCAACCTCGAATTGCTGCGCGACGACGGCGGCGATACCGGCCGGATTGGCCGATTTGATGACCGAACGCATTTTGGTCCCTAACATCCCCTTAGCGACCGATTTTTCAAGCAGCGCAGGCAGCTTGTCGAGCGGCTTCATCATCTGCGCCCCATCAACCTCATCGGCAAGGCCCTGATCGACTTTGATAAAGGGCACAACACCGCGCGCTTTGAGCGCATCAGGTGTTGGCTGGCCATCGACTTCGCCATCCATGGTTTTTTCAAACAGGATCGCGCCGATCACTTTACCCGTGCTGAAACAGGGCGAGGTGATCACCCGGCTGCGCATTGCGTGAATGGCGGCAAACATCTCATCATCGCCCGACCATTCGCTGTCTTCCACGCCGTAACCACGCAGCGCCTTCGGAGTTGAACCACCTGACTGGTCAAGCGCTGCGATAAAGCCTTGTCCGTCGGAAATCTTGGCGATCATCTGTTCGTGGTTCATGGCGTGGTTAGCCTCTCTTAATGCAATGAAGGGATGAATAACTGCAGAGGCCTTAGCCAGCCCCCTTCGCGGCGGCAACTGCCGTCTTTTAACTCAGTAAAAAAAGTGGTGTTGCCATCGATTATTGCGCGCTGGTGGCTATGGCCTGAGTGGAAATGGGCAGCGCCGGCGTGCTCCAATTACACTTTGGCGGACAAACGCCGGATAATGCCGGTAAAGCTGAGCGCGGGTGCCCCATCGGCCGTGATCATTCCGCGCACGAAAATGGTCTTGCCGCCTCCGCGCGTCACTTCGCCGCGCGCCTCCATCAACGCGCCGGGACCCGACGCACCGAGAAAATCGCCCGACAGGTTCATCGTCACTGCATGGCCCCCGCCCAATTCATCTGTCGCGATCGCGAACAAAGCGAAATCGGCAAAGGTCATCAGACACCCGCCATGCATGAAACCCGCGCCGTTCATATGCCGATCTTCCGACCGGAAAGCAGACAGGTAAGACCCATCGGCCTCACGTTTCATGTAAAACGGGCCAGAGCGGGTTTCGTAAGGGTCCTGGCTCCAATGGTACCAGCCGGCAAATTCGCCGTCCTGACACTCGACTGCATTGCCATACCCATATTCATTTGTGGCTTGGTTCATTGCGATAGGCTTTCACGAATATATCTCAGGATTACGCTTTACTGCGCGCTTTATGACCCGGTCGCCGGTTGCGTCTCGGCAGCGGGCGACTTGAGCGCAGGCACCAGATTGATCGCAATCGAAATCCGCGTTCCACTCCCATAAAACGGGCGCACGGCGTGTTGCAGCCAGCTGGGGAACATCACGATCAGCCCGGTTTGCGGCCGGACTGTGGGTTCATTTTTCTGCTCGCGCCCGTCAATATCCTTGAAGCGCAGATCAAGCGACGCCATCCGCACCATTGGCATGCGCGGGTCGAGCAATTGCAGCTCCCCGCCAAGCCCTGCATCGCTGGCTCCGGCATATCCATCGTCGATATAGGCAACCGCGGACCAATAGCTGCCGGGATGGGTGTGATATTGATTGGCATTGCCGTGGGTTGAAACATTGGCCCACATTTGCGGAACCCAATCATATTCCCGCCCCTCTTGCGCGCCGACATTGAGCATGGCCGCATCCGCCATCGTCATCGCCTTATAGGCAAGCGCCCGCGCGGCCTCCCCGCCCCAGTCGATCATATTGGTTTGCGAATGCCAGCCACCAAGATTGGAAATCTCAACCCCCGGATCGCGCTCTTTTTCAGCCAGCACCACATCGCGCAGCGCCTTGATCCCTTCCGGGCTTTGCAGCCGGTCAATCACAAATGGGGTCGAAAACAAGAAACGTGTATCAGCCATCACAATCCCTTAGCCGATCCCCGCCCTAGCGCCACATTTGCAGCGATCGCAAAGCCGCAGGCATACGCTCGTGCACGTCGAGGGGGGCAAGGCTGCGTTCAATGACTTTCCACCCGCCAAAGGTGGTTTTGCGCCATAAATCGGTGAGCAAAAAACCGCTCGTCCAAGCCTCATGCCCTATTTGCAAGTCGAGTTCGACATGGCCAGTGAACCACACCATCTTATTGTGCTTGCGCGCGGTCACTTCGTGAAATTGAAATGCGTTGCAAATGAGCCGGTCGCCTATCGCGCTGACGAAGCTGTTGCGATCAAGCAGAACAGGCGGGGTCGAGCCCACCATGATCAGGCAATCGCTCGACATGCAGGATTTCACCGCAGAGGCGTCGCGGTGCATCCATGCAAGCATCATATCGCTCTCGCGCGCTCTGAATTCAGGAGCAGTGTCAGCCATGGAACCCTACATAAACAACCAGGTGAACTCGGTCATTTGGATAGCGCGGCAACGCCGGGAAGCTCTTTGCCTTCCATCCATTCCAGAAACGCGCCGCCAGCCGTGGAGATGTAGGTCACATCATCGGTCACTCCGGCCTGCGCAAGCGCCGCGACGGTGTCGCCGCCGCCTGCCACGCTGATCAACTGCTCTTCCTGCGTCAAGGCTGCGACATGACGCGCCAGTGCCATTGTGGCGGCATCGAACGGTTCGGTCTCGAACGCGCCCAGTGGGCCGTTCCACACCAAAGTGCGGCAGGTTTTGAGCACATCAGCCAAAGCCTCCGCCGCCATGGGTCCGATATCAAGGATCATCTCGTCCGCGCCCACTTCGTGGACGTTGCAGGTGCGCAGGCTTGGCGGATTTTCGGCGAATTCTTTCGCCACAACCACGTCATAAGGCAGGTGCACCGTGCAACCGGCGTGATCGGCCTCGTCCATGATTTTCGACGCTGTTCCGGTCAAATCATGTTCGCACAAGGATTTGCCAACATCGACGCCTTTGGCCGCGAGGAAGGTGTTGGCCATCCCCCCGCCAATGATCAGATGCTGAACCCGGCCGACCAGGTTTTCAAGCACGGCCAGCTTGGTCGAGACCTTGGCGCCGCCAACGACCGCGGCCACCGGCGCCTCCGGATTGCCAAGCGCTGCGTCGAGCGCTTTGAGCTCAGCCTCCATCGCGCGTCCGGCATAAGCCGGCAGCAAATGCGCCAAACCTTCGGTCGTGGCATGCGCGCGGTGCGAGGCGCTAAAAGCATCATTGACGTAGAAATCGCCGTGGGCGGCAATCGCTTTGGCAAAGGCGGGATCGTTGGCCTCTTCGCCCGGCCAAAAGCGGGTGTTGTCAAGCAGACCAATATCGCCATCGCGCAAAATGCCGATCGATTGTTCAACCACGGGTCCGGCCACTTCGGGGATGAACATGATCTCCTTGCCCATGACATTTTCGACATCGCCCAGAACCATGCTGGTTGACAGCACGCTGGAGCGCTGCCCCTTAGGACGGCCGAAATGAGCAAGCATCAGGACTTTCGCCCCGCGCTTGCTCAATTCCAGTATGGTCGGCTTCACCGCCTCCGCCCGGGTCAGATCGGTGGCCGATCCATCCTTCATCGGAAGGTTGAGATCGACCCGAACCAGAGCAACCTTACCGGTCACATCGCCCAGATCATCGAGGGTTTTGAAAGCCGCCATGATGTGCCCTTTTGCCTAAGCGCTTTGGATCAGAGGAACTTCGCCATGACACCGGCGGTGTCGATCATGCGGTTCGAGAAGCCCCATTCATTGTCATACCAGCTGACCACGCGGGCAAGCTTGCCTTCCATGACGCTGGTCTCAAGGCTGTCCACGGTGGAGCTGGCAGGGTGATGGTTGAAGTCAGAGCTCACCAGCGGGTCTGCGGTGTAGTCGAGAACGCCCTTCATCGCCCCTTCAGCAGCAGCTTTGAGCGCGGCATTGAGCTCCTCAGCCGATGTGTCGCGGCCCGGCGTAAAGACCAAGTCCACAAGCGATACGTTGGGCGTCGGCACGCGCACGGACGACCCATCGAGCTTGCCAGCCAGTTCAGGCAGAACCAGACCAACCGCACGCGCCGCGCCGGTGGTGGTCGGGATCATATTTTGCGCGCCGCCACGGGCCCGGCGCATGTCGCCGTGCATTTGGTCGAGCATGCGTTGATCGTTGGTGTAAGAGTGGATCGTGGTCATGAAACCGCGCTCAATCCCAACCGTGTCATTGAGCACTTTGGCCACTGGCGAGAGGCAATTGGTGGTGCAGCTTGCGTTGGAGACGATCACATCGTCCGCGCCGAGCGTTTC
>JABSPI010000012.1 GCA_013214365.1 Erythrobacter sp. | reverse complement strand
GAAGGAGCTGGCCGAGCCGTGAGACGCCCTGCCATAAAGCGCCCCGCCGGTGGCCGGGAACATCCGCTCCCAATCGTGCGGGGTCGCCAGAATGTGCGGCATGTCCTGCTCCAACCTCAGCCCGCATCGCTCCAGCGTCGCTCTCATCTGCGCCGTGCATTGGACTTTCTCCTCTTGTGAATAGACATGGGTGTCGCCGTTCGCGGGTGCGTTGACGATGATCTGAAACCGCTCGCGCGGGGCGGCGGGATCGGTCTTGGCTGCGTGCGAAGCCGTGTGGTTTTGCGCGGACGCATCACCGCGCGCCGAGCGGTCGATCGCACAGACATAGACGCTGGGCGCGCGCGGGGGTTGACCGGCGGCGATATCGTCAAATTCGCGCGCATAATCGGCGGAAAAAAAGACATTGTGATGGGTCAGATCAAATCCCTCGGCGCGGGCATGGGCATACCACACCATGGCCGAGAGCGAGCGGTCTGCACGCGCCAGCGGCCGCACGCTGCGGCGCACGCTTTCGCCAAAATGCGCGGTCGCGATCGCATTGGGATCGGCATTGCACACCACCGTGTCGCCGGTGACAATCTCGCCGCTTGCAAGCCGCACACCGGTCACCTGCCGCCGGGTATCGGTGAGGATTTCGCGCACCTCTTGCCCCATGCGAAACCGCACGCCCTGCGCCATTGCCAGATCGCGCATCGCATTGGCCAAAGCGTGGATACCGCCATCGATCTGCCACACGCCGCTTGCCTCGACATGGGCGATCAACATCAAGGTCGCGGGCGCGGCATAGGGGGATGAACCGCAATAGGTCGCGTAGCGCCCGAACAATTGCCGCAAGCGCGGATCAGGGAAATAATCGCCCAGCGCATCCCACATGGTTTGATGCGGACGCATCGCGGCAAAATCACGCAGCCGCCACAATCCGATGCGCCACAATAAAGGCAGCGGCGAGGAGACATTATCGCCGCGCATCATGGGTTTATCGAGGATATCGTGCATCCGCGCGGTTGCGGTGCGAAATTCGCGATAGAGCCGGGCGGATTGCAAACCTGCAAAATCCCCGATCGCCTCTTCGCTGCGCGCAGGATCGGCATAGAGATCGAGCGTTTCGCGCTTGCCAGTGTTTAGGGGCCCGCCGGTTTTGAGAGCCCCGCCCGCTCTTGCATCGGCGGTCGCTATATCGTCCACCCATGCATGGCGGGCGATCACCTCGCTGCGGCGCAAGGTCACGTAATCCTCAAGCCGCGCGCCGCATTGAGCGAAAATATCGTCAAACACATCGCGCATGGTGAAGACGGTGGGGCCGGCATCGATCTCCTGCCCCGCGACCCTGACCCGGCCCGCTTTGCCGCCGACATCGTCCGATTTGTCGATCAAGGTCACCGCAAATCCGCGCGCGCCAAGCTGGGCCGCGCAGGCAAGCCCGCCAATCCCGGCACCAATGACGATAACGTGCTGGCTCATAGGCGTTTGCGCGCTCGTGCTCCCTCCTGTTCGCGCATGCCGCCGATCGAGGCGGCTGTGCGCTGGGTTGTCGACACGCCGCTGATGCGCCGAGTCTCGACAAGATCATTGACGCGAGCCTAGCATGTGTCCAATCATTTGGACATATCATGTGTAATCATTGCTTTTCAGATGGGTTCTAAGCCGGTCAAACCGACCAAACCGCCCTTGCGGGTGCGCCTCACCGCGCGGCGCAATCGGCTGTTCGCTGATCCGCGCTTCCAATATTGGGTCGCGCGCCTGCCGCTGATCAATCGGCTGGCCAAGGCGCGGGCGGGACGCGCTTTCGATGTGCTCGCCGGGTTCACCTATTCGCAAATCCTCCACACCTGTTTTGCCAGCGGCCTGTTCGACATTCTCGCGGACGGCCCGCTTGACCACCGCAGCATCGCGGCCAAACTCGATCTGAGCGCGCAGGCAACGCTCACTGTGCTGCGCGCGGCNCGTGCGCTTGAACTGAGCGAAGAGCCCGCCCCTGACCACTGGATGCTGGGCGAATTGGGNGCGGTGCTGGCCGCGGATCAGGGGATTGCGGCCATGGTCCACCACAACCGCCTGCTCTATGCCGATCTCGCCGACCCGCTCGACCTGTTGCGGCGCGACCGCCAACAGCCGACCGAGCTGTCGCGCTATTGGTCCTATGCAGGCGCGCTGCACGGCGCGGGAGAGCGCGGGCGCGACACGGCCGAATATTCGCAATTGATGGCCTCTTCCCAACACTTTGTCGCAGATCAGGTGCTGGGCAGTTTTCGCTTTCCCAAAAACGCCCGGCTGCTCGATGTGGGCGGCGGGCATGGCGCATTCCTGTCGCGCATGGGCGCGGCCCATCCGGACCTGCATCTGGGCCTGTTTGACCTGCCCGAAGTGGCCGAGCAAGGGGCGCAAAACCTCGTCCAAACCTTCGGCCCCCAGCGGGTCAGCGCGCATCAGGGCAATTTTTTCCAAGACCCCATCCCCCAAGGATACGACATCGTCAGCCTCGTGCGGATCCTGCACGATCATGATGATGAGCCCGCGCATCGTCTGCTTGCCAATATCCGCGCCAGCCTGGCGCCCGGCGCGCGGTTGTTGATTGCCGAACCCATGGCGCAAACGCCCGGTGCCCACGGCATGGGGGAGGCCTATTTCGGGATGTATTTGTGGGCGATGGGATCAGGCCGCCCGCGCAGCCGCCAGACGATTGCGCAAATGGCCCTTGCCGCCGGCTTTGCCCGCATTCGGTTCATCGCCACTGCGCAACCGGTCAACGCAAGCATTGTTGTCGCGACAGCATGACACGAAAAGCGTCCGCTTTAGTTGACACTTTTGCATGTAAGGCTTAGCAAACACCTGAGAGGAAATATCTCTTAGCGAGGCAACGAGTCGTGGGGTCCGGCTCAGCGCCCGAAAAAGGGGAATAGAGAGGGTTATGCACACGCTCGCCGTGATACTTGAGGGACCGGAGCGCTTGGCGCTCCAGACGCTCGAGTTGAATCCGGTCAGCGAGGCCGACGTTCTGGTCGAGATCGCGTGGTCCGGCATCAGCTCAGGAACCGAAAAGCTGCTGTGGAGCGGCGAGATGCCCGATTTTCCCGGCATGGGTTATCCCTTGGTGCCCGGCTACGAATCGGTCGGCCGGATCATCGATGCCGGCCCCGCCGCCAAGCCGCGGATCGGCGAATGGGTGTTTGTTCCGGGATCCAATGCATTTTCCGGCGCGCGCGGCCTGTTCGGCGGAACCGCAAGCCGCGTGGTCCTGCCCTCGGCGCGGGCTTTGAGCGTGCCTGAACATATCGGTGCCGACGGGGTGCTGTGCGCGCTCACCGCGACCGCATTGCACGCCATCAATGGCGGCCACGCACCCGATCTGATCATTGGTCACGGCGTGCTGGGCCGCTTGCTCGCGCGCTTGACGATCGCCTCTGGCGCGCCCGCCCCGACCGTTTGGGAAAGCAGCATTCACCGCCGCGACGGGGCGCAAGGTTACACCGTTACGACCGCCGAAAACGACACCCGCACCGATTATCAGGCGATCTATGATGTGAGCGGGGATGCGAACATTTTTGATGCGCTGATCGGGCGTCTGGCCAAGGGCGGCGAGCTGTGTTTGGCCGGATTTTATTCCGACCGGATCAATTTCGCCTTTGCGCCCGCTTTCATGAAAGAGGCGCGCCTGCGCATCGCGGCCGAATGGCAAGCCAGCGATCTTGCCCAGATGCTCGACCTGCTCAACACCGGCGCGCTCGACCTGTCGGGCCTGGTCTCCGACCTCAGCCCCGCCGCGCGGGCATGCGAGGCCTATCCGCAAGCCTTTAGCGATCCCGATTGTCTCAAAATGGTTCTCGATTGGAGCGACACTGAATGAGCATGCTTGAAGACCAAGCCAGCGCCCTGCGCGACGAAGCAGCGCAAGAGCCCGATCCGGTCCACACCGGCGAGGCGACCAGCGAGACGCAAGTTATCGCCATTTACGGCAAAGGCGGCTCGGGCAAGAGCTTTGCGCTGTCCAATTTGAGCTACATGATGGCCCANCAAGGCAAGCGCGTCCTGTTGATTGGCTGCGACCCCAAATCGGACACGACCAGCCTGTTGTTCGGGGGCAAATCATGCCCCACCATTATCGAGACATCCTCCAAGAAAAAGCTCGCCGGCGAAGAGGTCACGATCGAAGATGTCTGCTTCCAGCGCGACGGTGTGTTCGCGATGGAATTGGGCGGGCCCGAAGTGGGTCGCGGCTGTGGCGGACGCGGGATTATTCACGGGTTTGAATTGCTCGAAAAGCTGGGCTTTCACGAATGGGGCTTTGATTATGTCCTGCTCGATTTCCTCGGCGATGTGGTGTGCGGCGGGTTCGGCCTGCCGATTGCGCGCGACATGTGCCAGAAAGTGATCGTGGTGGGGTCAAACGATCTGCAATCGCTCTATGTCGCCAACAATGTGTGTCACGCGGTGGAATATTTCCGCAAGATGGGCGGCAATGTCGGGGTCGCCGGCATGATTGTGAACAAGGATGACGGCACAGGCGAGGCGCATGCCTTTGCCGATGCGGTGGGCATTCCGGTTCTGACCGCGATCCCTGCGGATGAGGATATCCGCCGCAAGAGCGCCAATTACCAGATTATCGGAAAGCCGGGCGGACAATGGGGCGGGCTGTTTGAACAGTTGGCCACCAATGTCGCCGAGGCGCCGCCGCGCCAACCCTCTCCATTGGACCAGGATGGCCTGCTCGATTTGTTCTCGCCCGAAGATACGGGCGGGAATGTCGAGCTGATCCCGGCCACCCAGGCCGATATGCGCGGCGGAGTTTTTGAAGAAAAACCGTCTCTCGAAATCATTTACGACGAGGTGTAACCTGACTGAGCAACCCGCCTCCAAGCGCACACGCGACCAGCTCGACCTAGCAGCACCCCAAGCCGGTGCCTGTTCGAGCCGTGACACAATGCGCGAGGCCGCGCGCGCCGCGGGCAAGAGCGATGTGCTCGATCAATATGCCGCCGATTACCCGGTCGATCCGGCAAAAGGCCCCCACGACCAACCGCAAAGCATGTGCCCCGCCTTTGGCAGCTTGCGCGTAGGGCTGCGTATGCGGCGCACCGCAACCGTGCTCTCGGGCAGCGCCTGCTGCGTCTATGGCCTGACCTTCACCTCGCATTTTTACGGCGCGCGCCGCACGGTCGGCTATGTCCCGTTCAGCTCCGAAACACTGGTCACGGGCAAGCTGTTCGAAGACATCAAGGAAGCGGTCGAAGACCTCGCCGATCCTGAACTCTACGATGCGATTGTGGTCACCAATTTGTGCGTCCCCACCGCCAGCGGGGTGCCGCTGCGGCTGCTCAAGAAACAGATTAACGGGGTGCGCATTATCGGGATCGATGTGCCCGGTTTTGGCATTCCCACCCATGCCGAGGCGAAAGATGTGCTCGCCGGCGCTATGTTGGCCTATGCCCGCGAAGAGGCGATGGAAGGCCCGGTTGCGGCCCCCGAAGGACGCGGCGCATCGTCCAGTGACGGGCGCCCGACGGTCACGCTTTTGGGCGAGATGTTCCCCGCCGATCCGGTGGTGATCGGGCAATTACTCGAACCGCTGGGTCTGGCCACGGGGCCGGTCGTTCCCACCCGCGAATGGCGCGAACTCTATTCCGCGCTCGATTGCGGCGCGGTGGCAGCGATCCATCCCTTCTACACCGCCAGCATACGCGAATTTCAGGCCGCGGGCCGACCGATCATCGGATCTGCCCCGGTGGGCGCGGAAGGGACCGCGGCCTGGCTGCAATCGATTGGCGACACCTTTGCTCTGCCGCAAAAACAGGTCGACGCGGTCAAAAACGCCATGATTGGCGCGTGCACCGGCGCGTTGTCGGCAATGCCGATCAAGGGCCGTGTGACCGTGTCGGGCTATGAAGGCTCGGAATTGCTGGTGGCGCGCTTGCTGGTCGAAAGCGGCGCCGAGGTCCATTATGTCGGCAGCGCCTGCCCCCGCACACAATGGTCTGATGCCGACCGCGAATGGCTCGAGGCGAAAGGCGTGAAAGTCAATTTCCGCGCCAGCCTCGAAGACGACATCGCCGCGGTCGAGGAATACAAGCCCGACCTTGCGATCGGGACCACGCCGGTGGTGCAACACGCCAAGGCCAAAGCGATCCCGGCGCTTTATTTCACCAATCTCATCTCGGCCCGGCCTTTGATGGGACCGGCCGGCGCCGGCAGCCTTGCCCAAGTGATCAATGCCGCGATCGGCAATAAAGAACGCTTCGACAAGATGCACGAATTCTTCGAAGGCGTGGGCACCGATCACACAGCCGGCGTATGGGAAGACACGCCGGTTGACCGGCCCAAATTCCGCAAGAAATACGCAGCCTTGAACGAAGCGGCGCGCAAAGCGTCGGAGGCGGTGGGCACATGACGCTGGTTCTTGATCATGACCGGGCGGGCGGCTATTGGGGGGCCACCTATGTCTTCACCGCGGTCAAGGGCCTGCAGGTGATCATTGACGGGCCGGTGGGGTGTGAAAACCTGCCCGTGACCAGCGTGCTGCATTACACCGACGCCCTGCCCCCGCATGAATTGCCGATTGTGGTGACGGGTCTGGGCGAGGAAGAGCTGGGCAAGACCGGCACAGAGGGCGCGATGAAGCGCGCTTGGGAAACGCTCGACACCGAATTGCCCGCAGTGGTTGTGACCGGATCGATCGCCGAAATGATCGGCGGCGGGGTCACGCCCGAGGGGACCAATATCAAACGGTTCCTGCCGCGCACAATTGATGAGGATCAATGGCAATCGGCCGATCGCGCGCTGACATGGTTGTGGACCGAATTCGGCCCCAAAAAGGCGCCCAAGCCCAAACAACGCAAAGAGGGCGAAAAGCCGGTCGTCAACATTATCGGCCCCTCCTATGGCATGTTTAACATGCCCAGCGATCTGGCCGAAATCCGCCGTTTGGTCGAAGGGATCGGAGCCGAAATTGGCGTGGTCTTCCCGCTCGGCTGTCATCTTGCCGATATCCGCCAATTGGGCATGTCGGACGCCAATGTGTGCATGTATCGCGAATTTGGCCGCAATTTGTGCGAAACGCTCGAACGGCCCTATTTTCAGGCGCCTTTGGGTTTGAGCAGCACGACCAAATTCCTGCGCGCACTGGGCGAGGAATTGGGGCTTGATCCGGAACCCTTTATCGAGCGCGAGAAACACACCACGATCAAGCCGCTGTGGGATTTGTGGCGTTCGGTGACGCAGGACTTCTTTGGCACCGCCAATTTCGGGATCGTCGCCAACGAAACCTATACGCGCGGCATTCGCCACTTCCTCGAAGAGGATATGGGCCTGCCCTGCAGCTTCGCCTTCAGCCGCGAGGCCGGGGTCAAACCCAGAAATGACGAAGTGCGCGAGGCGATCCATTCCAATCCGCCGCTGGTCCTGTTTGGCAGCTATAATGAGCGGATGTATCTCGCCGAATGCGCCAATGGCGGCGGCGGCGGGCCGGGCCCGGGCGGGCAATTCATTCCGGCAAGTTTCCCCGGCGCTGCGATCCGGCGCCACACCGGCACGCCGTTTATGGGCTATTCGGGGGCGACCTATCTGGTTCAGGAAGTGTGCAATGCGCTGTTTGATGCATTGTTCCACATTCTCCCGCTGGGCACCGATATGGACAAAGGCGCCGCCACTCCGGCGCGCGCGCAAAGCGCGATTACATGGGATGAAGACGCCAAGACGCGGCTCGACGAATTGGTCGAAAAACAGCCCGTCCTTGTGCGCATTTCCGCAGCCAAACGGCTGCGCGATGCGGCCGAACGGCACGCGCGCCAAAATGGCGCATCAACAGTTTCCGCAGATTGCCTCGCCGAGGCGCTTCTCGAAGGAGAGCGCGCATGACGGGGCTTAGCATTTTGCCTGAATGGTTCGGGCATCCGCAATCCACGTGGGGGATCACGCGCGGATACCGTCGGGGACAATTCCGTCCCCGCTCCAAAACTACTGAACGGAGATACTACAATGGCAGATGGTGATCGCCCCAGTGTGGGGACGTATCTGACCGACGAAGAAGCAAAGGAGATCCATGGCGCGTTCATGAGCACCTTTGTTGGCTACGTCGTGATTGCGCTCGTCGCGCATTCCTTGATGTTCGCTTACAAGCCTTGGTTCCACCTACCCTGGGGCCAGTGATGATCTGATGGCCGACCTTTGGGTTGGTCACTTCAGCTTTTCACGCATCCCGAAAGGAATTGAAAATGTATAAGATTTGGCATCACTTTGACGTGCGCCGGACGATGGTTGCACTTCATGTCGGCCTGGCTGTTCTGGCCTTCACGATCCACTTCATCCTGCTCAGCACGGAGAGGTATAACTGGCTCAATGGCGGCTAAGCCGAGCCAGTTAGTCGTGAACTAATGCGACAGGGGGCAGGTTCGCCTGCCTGCCTCCTACCGCATTGATCCGAAACGATAAAACCCGCCCTTAAAGGTGGGAAGGATGGACCTATGGCGCTCCTTAGTTTCGAGCGGAAATACCGCGTGCGCGGTGGCACATTAATTGGCGGCGACCTATTCGATTTCTGGATAGGCCCGTTCTATGTTGGTTTCTTCGGTGTAACGACGGCAATCAGCGCCCTGTTGGGCACAATGCTGATTTTCGCCGCTGCAGCGCAAGGGCCGACACTCAACCCCTGGCTAATCGACATTCAGCCACCATCGATAGAAGCCGGGCTGGCCTTGGCACCTTTGGCCGAAGGAGGATATCACCAGATCATCACGGTCTGCGCGACGATCGCCTTCGTATCCTGGGCGTTCAGGCAGGCAGAGATCTCCCGCAAGCTGGGCATGAGCTATCATGTTCCGATCGCGTTCAGCGTGGCGGTTTTTGCCTTCATCACATTGAACATCATTCGCCCATTATGGATGGGCGCATGGGGTCATGCATTCCCGTATGGGATCTGGTCACATTTGGATTGGGTTTCGAACACCGGGTATATGTATGTGAACTTCCACTATAACCCTGTCCATATGCTGGCGATTGCGTTCTTCTTTACGAACTGCCTCGCTCTGGCATTGCATGGCGGCCTGGTGCTTTCGGCGGTCAATACGTCGGGCGGTGCCGATGTGCGTTCGCCCGAATATGAAGACACCTATTTCCGGGACTTCATCGGATATTCGGTCGGCACTTTGGGCATTCACCGTGTGGGTATGTTCCTGGCGCTCAATGCGGCGTTCTGGAGCGCGATCTGCATCGTGATCTCGGGCACGCTCTATGCGGGCAGCTGGGTCGAATTCTGGGAGTTCTGGCGCAAGATCCCGATCTGGGCAGGAGGGCCGATCTGATGGCAACCTATCAAAACATCTTTACGCAGATCCAGGTTAAAGCGCCGCCGGAAATGGGGATTCCCCTGCCCGCCGCGGACGAGCCTCGCACCAATCTGACCGGCTATAATTACTGGCTGGGCAAGATCGGTCAGGCGCAGCTTGGCCCGATCTATCTGGGTTGGCTTGGCATGATCAGCCTGGTCTTCGGATTTGCGGCATTTATGATCATTGGGCTCAATTTCTGGGCCCAGGCCGGATGGAGCCCGCAAACCTTCATGCGCGAGCTGTTCTGGCTCTCGCTCGACCCGCCGGGGCCCGAGTACGGCTTCAGCCCATTTGTCCCGCTCAATGAAGGCGGCTGGTTTATCCTGACCGGTGCGTTCCTCACGATTGCGGTGCTGTGCTGGTGGGTGCGGACCTATATGCGGGCGAAATCGCTGGGTATGGGGATGCATATTCCCTGGGCGTTTGCTTCCGCGATCTGGCTGTTCCTGGTGCTGGGCTTTATCCGTCCGCTGCTCTTGGGCAGTTGGGCCGAAGCGGTGCCTTATGGCATTTTCAGCCACCTCGACTGGACCAACAATTTCTCGCTGATTTATGGGAATTTGTTCTACAATCCGTTCCACGCGCTATCGATTGCATTCCTGTATGGCTCGGCTGTGCTGTTTGCGATGCACGGGGCCACGATTGTGGCGCTGGGCCGGTATGGCGGCGAGCGTGAGATCGAGCAAATCGTTGACCGCGGCACCGCCTCGGAACGCGGCGCGCTGTTCTGGCGCTGGACCATGGGCTTTAACGCCACGATGGAATCGATCCACCGCTGGGCGTGGTGGTTTGCGGTTCTCACAACGCTGACCGGCGGGATCGGTATCCTGCTGACCGGCACTGTGGTCGACAATTGGTATCTGTGGGCCCAGGAGCATCACTACGCTCCCAGCTGATCGGCTGACGCTTACAGATCATATCAACAAAGGGGGGACGCATAGGCGGCGTCCACAAGACCCCCTTTAGGTCCATCAAGGCCCGGCTGTGTGCAGACACAGCCGGGCTTTTTGGTTGGGCTTTTGGATGTGGTTGGGCTTTTGGATCGGGTAGGCCGGTTGTGCGGCGCCTGCGGCGGGTCTTGGGGGTTGGCGGCCAGGCCTGCGGGAGCGGCTGGGCTGGAGGGCTGGGCGTGCAGGTGCGGCTGGCGGGCAGGCGGTGTAAGCGGTGCAGGCGGCCGGCAAACCCGCCGCGCCTTACGCCTTACGCCTTACGCCTATGGCATCATCACCTGTGCCCGATGTCAACTGTGCTCGGTGATCCGCGCGCGCAAATCCATCGCATGAAATGGCAGCGACAGCGCCAGCAACACCGCCACCCATTCCCAGCCCGCCCCCACCAGCGCGGCGCGCAATGCAAGGACAATACACACAGCCGGCCCGATCAGGCCGACAATCCGGGCCCAGCGCCAGCCGCGCATTTTGAGCCACACCGCCTCCAGAGCCAGCACGCCAAGCACCAGATCGGCCGCATGGCCGCTGGCGAAAAAGCCCGCGAACAAGGCGTTCAATGTCTCCATCGCCTGCCCCGCGCAGCCCCCGCCTTCAGCCGAACGGCCCGTTCAAATCCACCACCGCCCAATTGAGCGCCGCGGCAAAGCTGACCCATAAGAGATAGGGCGTGAACAAAAGCGCCGCGCCGCGCGAATGGCGCGCGCTATAGACCAGCAAGGCCACGATCGAGAGCAGCAAGAGCAGCACTTCGACAAAGGCCCAATCGGGCCGCTGAACGCGGAAGAACAGCATCGACCAGGTGATGTTGAGAAACGCATTGAGCGCAAACAGGCCAATAATCGTATCGGCCACTTTGACGCTGGGCGCGGCGCGCCATGCCGACACAATCGCGGCGGTGTTGAGCGCAAAGATCACTGTCCAACCCAGCGGAAAGGCCACGTCAGGCGGGTTCCAGCTGGGCTTTTCAAGCGATTGGTACCACGGCCCCAAATCGGTGATCGTCGCCCCCAATGCGGCCACAATCACCGCCGCGATTGCGGCCACGATACTGGGCAAAATCCAGGTTTTTGAAACGCTCATTTGGTGATCCCCTCACGCTTTTATCATTATGCGCCCGTATGGCTGCGAACCTGCTCGCTTTGCTATCCCTGCCTTTGCTACCCCTGCCTTCGCTACCCCTGCGAACTCGCCGGGCGCAGCCCCAAGAGATGCGCTGTATCCTTGAGGAAGATCTTGATGTGAGCCAGCGGCTTTTTGCGCACCAGCTTCTTGTTCATATAGGCCTGCCAGGTGAGCTGTTGCACGTCCTCATCATCGCACATATCGACGAACCGCTCGCGGCGTTTGTCGCTGGAATACCAGAAATATTGCATCATCCCCAAAATCCAGAACACCCGGCCATGCTCTTTCATAAAGCGTTTGCGCGCGGTTTTGAGCGCTGTGGCCTCGCCAGTTTTGAGAAATTGCGAGGCGGCCTGCGCGCTGAACCGGCCGCCCACCATAGCGTAATAAATCCCCTCACCAGATGCCGGGGCAACAATCCCCGCCGCATCGCCTGCGACAATCACATCGGCGCCATTGTCCCACCGTTTGAGCGGTTTGAGCGGGATTGGCGCGCCTTCGCGGCGGACCGTCTCGCACCGGGTCAGATCGAGCTCGCTGCGCATTTGCGCCACCGCACCGCGCAATGAGAAACCTTTATTCGCGCTGCCCACACCGATGCTCGCGGTTTCGCCATGGGGGAACACCCAGGCGTAGAAATCGGGCGAGAGCTTGCCTTGGTAAAACACATCGCAGCGATCCCCATCATAGGTGTCATTATCCGCGATCATGCCGGGGTCGGGCGATTTGATGATTTCGTGATAGGCAAACACGCATTTGACCCGTTCGGCATTGGGCAGGCTTTGTTTCGCAACCGCCGAACGCGCGCCATCGGCCCCCACGATGCAGCGTGCGCGCACCTGTTCGATCGGGCCGCCACGCTGGCGACGGAAGGTCACAATCGGATGGTCCGCGTCATCGCGTTCGATTTTCTCAAAGGTTGCGGGCAAACGTTCCACCCCGCATGAACGCGCGCGTTCGCGCAGCCATTCATCAAACTCGTCACGGTCGACCATGCCGACATAGCCGATCTCGCCCACCGGCATATCCACCGCCCGCCCCGACGGCGCGATCATCCGGGCACAGCGCGCGCGCGCCACCAACAGGCTTTGCGGGATGTCGAAATCGGCCAGCAGACGCGGCGGGATCGCGCCGCCACACGGCTTGATCCGCCCGCCGCGTTCCATCAACAGGACCGAATGCCCGGCCAAAGCCAGCTCGGTTGCCGCGGTCGCACCCGCAGGGCCACCGCCCACCACAACCGCATCATAGATATCCTGGTTCATGCAAACACCTCCGCTTCCCTCTTTTTTGTTGTGGTTTGTGGCGCCAGATCCCTCTGCGTGGCGCGCACCGCCAGCCATGCCGCCAGCACGAACAGCGACGCCTCGACCCCGAACACGAATTGGAACGCGACCGGATCGCTCGCCAATGCCCGGCGTGCCAGGTCAAGCCCCGCGCCGGCCACCATTCCGCCCAGCCCGAACGCGATCGCCTGCGCCGCGCCCCACACGCCCATGCGCACCCCTTCGCGGGTTTTGCGCCCGGCCCCGGCAAGCCCCATCATCGCCCCGATTGCGGCGACCGCGAACAGACCGTTGCAAACGCCCAGCGCAAACACATTAAGCTCAAGCGGCCAGCCCGGCCCCGCAATCGCCGCCACAGCCAGCCCCGCCAGCGCCAGCGCCGAACCCAGACAGCCAAACACGATCCAGTGCCGCAATTCGAACGGCAAGCGTCCGGCAAAGGCGCTGCCGCCCAATCCGGCGACGATCATACCGACCAAAACCCCGCCCGATTGCATCCCGCCAAGCTGGGTCGATTGCCCCGGCGTCATTGCGAATATCAACCCCGCAAACGGTTCAAGGATGAGGTCCTGCATATTGAACGCCATCATCGAGACGAAGATGAACACGGTGAAGCGGCGCGCGGCCTTTTCCTCGAAAATCTCGCGCAGGGCGTCTTTGAAATTGGGGGGCGGATCGCTCTTGGCGGTTTCGGCAAAGCCATAGGTGCCGCCGCTGCGCGCCTCGATCCGGAACACAGCCAGAGCCGTGACCGCGATACACACCGCCATCAAACCGGACGCAACCCATATCAAACGTTCGGGCGAATAGGGTTCGAGCAAAGCCCCCACCGTGATCGCCGAGACCACGATCCCCGCCACCATCATAATCCATGTCACCGCCGCCGCCGCGGCCCGCCGCTGCGGCGC
>JABSPI010000119.1 GCA_013214365.1 Erythrobacter sp. | reverse complement strand
ACGCCGGAAAAGGCGATCACTGCCGATAGGAACCAGTCCTGGCCAAATGACATGCCCGCAGGGCTGGCCGCATACCACGCGGCAATCCCGGCTGCTGGCAGGAACAAGATCATGCTCTCAATCGTCAATCCGGGCAGCGATCCCACCGGCACTTGTTTGCGCACCATGCCATAAAGGCCAAAACTGACCGCGAGAGTGAGGCTGATCCACAAAGTGGTCACAGCGCCCGCCGCCAAAAGGGCAATCGCGCTCGCAGCAATCGCCACGGCCAGCCATTGCCAACGGCTGAGCCGTTCGCCCAGCAACAACGTGCCCAGCAAGACATTGACCAAGGGGTTGAGATAATAGCCAAGGCTGGCGGCGTAGACCTGTGTGTTGGTGATCGCCCAGATATAGACGAACCAATTGATCCCCACCAAAATCGCGCTGGCAAACAAGGCCAGCATGGTCCGGCGATTGGCAAGCGCCTCTTTCAATGCAGGAAATTGGTGGCGAACCGCGACAATCAGCAGGCACAAAGGCAGCGTCCAGATGATCCGCCATCCGACAAATTCAAACGGCGGCACCTCGCGCACCAACAACAGATAAATCGGCATAATGCCCCACAAGACATAGGCCGCCAAGGCATGGGGCAGGCCCGATGGCGCGCCAGTGGACGTGCCCGTGGCCGTGCCTGTGGGAGCAGAGGCGGGCGTTTCGCCAGAAGATTGCGGGCTTTGCATGACCATTTGGCCCCTAGGCCCGGCATTTGGCAGACGCAAGCAATCAAAATGCCGGCTCGCCCAATGATCGCTTTGCACCAGGAAAGCTGATCCTTGGGCGCTGCCTCGCCCCCCGCTCAAGCTGAACGGGGGCCAAATGACCCGCTCGCACCTCGTTCATCTAAACCCATCTATAGATGAACATGTAATCGGAAGGGCCGCTTCCCTCCTCTGTGCTCTTCCCATGACCCTTTCGGGGACGCTGTCACCGGCGGCTCCGGCGCGGCTCCCACCAGCCGTGGAAGGCGCTCTCACACACCGCTTGCGGGGTGTGGGGGCGCTTTCAATGATTCACGCCTATGCGAACGGTTCGAACCGGCGCGATCAAGCGGTTTGCCAAACGAATATTAACTCTATTGCGCGATAGGCGGCGATATGGACACACGCCTTCATATGCTGGCCCGGGCCGGGTTTGGTGCAATCGCGCTGCTGGCCCTTGGCGGGTGCGAGCCGGATGCGGTTGACGAGCCGGTCGACCCGCTTGGCCAAGATCCGCTTCTCGCGCGGGCGCTGCATGATCCTTTGATGATTGACCCTGACCTTGTCGGGCGCAGCAATGCCTATGCCTTGTTTGTCCTTCGCGATGGTCATCCTTTGCCTGTGTTCACCGCCAGCAGCGAGGCGGCGTCGCGCGCGCGCGATGCAGCGCGGCGCGAATTGTTGGAGCAAGGGCCCATCCCCGACCTCGCCGCGCCATCCCCGGCGGCGAGCGGGTTTCACTTGGGTCAAGCCGCGCATGCCGGGGCGATGGTGGACAATGCGACCGGGCGGCGCGATTGCAGCGACGCCTTGGTCAGCGATCTCAACTGGTCGACCCGTTTGCCCCCGGCCAGTGCATTGCCGCCGCATGCAATGGTGCACCAGGCCGCCGGTGTGGACCGGCCGGGCTGCGTTATCCGGGTGGTGCGTTATCGCACGCCGATGGGACCGGAGCAGGCGCTCGAATATCATTACACCAAGCTGGAGCGGGCGGGGTTTCAGATCACGCGGTTTGGCCCGGCCAACCCGCTTGGGGAAGAATCGCAATTGGTGGCGCAAAGGCAGGGCGAGAAGGTTGTGGTCGCTGTGCGATCAGGGCCCAATGATATGACCGCGGTGGATCTGATTGATATGCGGCTGTAATATCGCCTTGACGTGCACCACCTGATGCGTGTCGCGATTATGGTTTGAGGCCGACTGCAATTTGCGCGCGCGGTTGTTCTATTTCGCTGCTCGCGACCGGATAGGCGCAATAATCCGCCGCATAATAGGCCGCGGGCCGGTGATTGCCCGACAAGCCAATGCCGCCAAAGGGCGCGGCCGATGACGCCCCGTTGGTCGGGCGGTTCCAATTGATAATCCCGGCCCGCACATTGGCCCAGAACCGCGCATAATCATCGGGCGATCCGCCGATCAAGGATGCCGACAGGCCAAAGCGGGTATTGTTCGCCTCGGCGATGGCGCTGTCGAGATCATTGACCCGGATCACTTGCAAGATCGGCCCGAACAATTCGACATCGGGNCGGTCGGGTATTTGGGTTGTGTCGATAATCCCGGGAAGCAGGAAAGGCAGGTCNGNTTCAGGGCGGCGCATATGCAGCAAGGCTTTGCCCCCTGCGGTTATCAGCGCGAGGAAGGCATCGCCCAATTGGTCGGCGGTGTGATTGTCGATCACCGGCCCCATAAAGGGTTGCGGATCGCCCAAAGGATCGCCCACCACCAAACGCCGGGCGAGCGCGACGACCTGCTCCATCAAGGGTTCATACATGGTGTCCGTGACGATCAAGCGCCGCGCGGCGGTGCAGCGTTGGCCGGCCGTGGTGAAGGCGCTTTGGATGATTGTCACCGCGGCATCTTCGAGTTTGGGCGTGTCGATCACGACAATCGGATTGTTGCCGCCCATTTCGAGCGCCACCAGCTTGCCCGGATTGGCGGCCAGTTTGCGATTGATGGCGATCCCGGCCTGCGCTGATCCGGTGAACAAGACCCCGTCAACGCCGGGATGGGCAACCAGTTTTTGCCCCTCTTGCGCCCCGCCGATCACCACTTGCACAACGCCGTCGGGTGCGCCGCTGCGCGACCAGCATTCCATCAAGGCAAGGCCCACTGCCGGGGTTTTTTCCGAGGGTTTGAAAATCACGCTATTGCCGGCAATCAGAGCCGGGATCATGTGCCCATTGGGCAGGTGCGCGGGGAAATTATACGGGCCCAAAACCGCCATCACACCGTGGGGTTTGTGGCGCAGTGCGGCGGTTCCTTGCAACGCGCTGTCGAGCTTTTTCTTGCCGGTGCGCTCGGCATAGGCTTGCACCGAGATATCAACCTTGTTGATCACCGCTTCGATTTCGTCGCGCGCCTCCCATAAAGGTTTGCCCGCCTCTTGCGCGATCAATTCGGCCAGCTTGTCGCTATCGGCGCGCACTTCATTGGCAAACCGGCGTGCGACTTCGATCCGGTGGCCCACGCCTTGTGCGGCCCATTCGGGCCACGCCCTGCGCGAGCGGCTGACAGCGAGTTCGATATCGCTGCACGGCCCGCGCCAGACCACTTCGCCGGTGGTGGGGGAAAGGGAGATCAGTTCGTGTTCGCTCACTCTTGAACCTGTGCTGTGTCGGCCCTCTTGCCCAAATGCCCTATGTCCCGGTGACAGCCGTGAAAGTTATGCGCCGGTAGATAACGGATAATCGCCTGCTCGATGAAATCATAGGGGAAATGCGCCCGGCTGGATGTGGCAAAACTCGCTCTTGGCGCTGTGCCTTGCCAAGCCCGCATCACCCAACTTCATGCCCCGAAGGCGCGGGCGGGGGGCCGTGCGCTGCGCCCATACGGCGGATCGCGGCGATCTTGTCGTTGAGCAATTGCCAATCGTCGCGCTCATCGATCGCGGCCCATATCGCCTCCATCTCGTCGATCACCATGGATTGCGGCGCGGCCTCGTCCCAATAGTCATGATCGCTGGCGGCTGCGCTATAGGGGGCCAACGCTTCGGCCAGATCACCGGTGGCGCCGCGTGCGCCGCGATGGGCGAAGAAAAACGCATCGGGTTGCATCTTGCTCTCGCGCATGGCGTTTTCGCACACACCCACCATGCGCGAATCCTCCTCCAGACCGCGCGGCTCCACCCCCAAACGCCAGCACCAGCGCCGCGCAATTGCGGCCATATAAAGCGGCCCAAACCGCTCCAATGCGGCAATCAAGGGCTCGCTATCTGCAAGCAGCCGCAGCGCCACCGCCAATTGCCCGCAATTCCAATGCACCGCCTCAGGTTGGCGGCCAAAGGCATAGAGCCCGCCATGATCGAAATAGGCCGCGGTAAAGCCCGGATCCCATGTCGGCAGCCAGCGCCACGGGCCATAATCGAAGCTTTCCCCGGTGATGTTCATATTGTCGGTGTTGAGCACGCCGTGGACGAAGCCTGCGACCATNTAGCTCGCCGCCAGATCNGCCATGCGTTCGACCACATTGTGCATCAAACGGATCGCGGGTTCATCGCGCCCGATCGCATCATCGGGCGGGGGTGGTCCGGGGAATTGGTCGAGGCAATATTCGACCAATGCCTCCATATGTTCAGGCTCCTCATGCGCGAGCAGGCGTTGGAATGTCCCGAACCTGATATGCGAATGCGACAACCGCACCATCACCGCCGACCGGGTGGGCGAGGGTTCGTCATCGCGCATCAATTTCTCGCCCGTCTCGATGATCGAGAGCGTTTTGGACGTGTTGACGCCCAAGGCTTCGAGCATTTCGGTCGCGAGGATTTCGCGCACCCCCCCTTTGAGCGTCAAGCGCCCATCGCCCAGCCGCGAAAATGGCGTGGTCCCCGACCCCTTGGTCCCCAAATCCATCAATCGCCCATCATCGCCCCGCGCCTGGGCAAACAGAAAGCCGCGCCCATCGCCGATCTCGGGATTGTAAACGCGGAATTGATGGCCGTGATATTTGAGCGCAAGCGGCTGAGCCAAATTTCCGGGCAGCGCCTCGAACCGGCCAAAATGCCGCGCCCAATCATCATCGCTCAGCCCGCTCAGCCCGATCTGCGCTGCGGCGCGGTCATTGCGGAACCGGATCGTGGTCTGGGGGAAATCCGCCGCTTGCACCGGCGCGCCAAGCCAATCGGCCAGCGTCATGATTGCAGGGTCGGGCGTGTAGATGGCTGCTTGCGGTTCGTCGCTCATCCCGCGATAGTGGGGATAAGCAAGCGGGCGTGCAAGCGCTCTGCCTTAGATGATCAAAAAATGGAACACGGCCCGCACCTATGGCTGATGGATATGCAGAGCGCAGCTGGACCAGCGCAGATGGTCTCACCCTATATTATCGCGATTATCCCGGCCCCGATGGCTATGACGGGCCGCCGGTTGTGTGCNTGCATGGGNTGACCCGCAATGCGCGCGATTTTGCCAATTTGGCCGNGCATATCAGCGCCAGCCGGCGCGTGATCGTGCCCNATATGCGCGGGCGCGGGCAAAGCGAATATGCACCCGATCCAGCCAGCTATAACGGACAACAATACGCAGAAGATTTGACCGAACTGCTGTCGGATCTGGAAATCGATATGTTCATATCCGTAGGAACATCAATGGGTGCTTTGATCACAATGATATTCGCGGCAATCCACCCCGGGCGGCTGGCCGCTGTTGTCATGAATGATATAGGGCCACAGATTGAACAGGCTGGCATTAGGAGGATTGAGGGCTATGTCGGGCAGGGCAAATCCTATCCCACATGGATGCACGCGGCCAAATCGCTGCAATCTGTGCATGGTGAGGCGTTTCCCGATTTCGATCTTGAACAATGGCTGGACATGGCCAAGCGGACCCTTGTGATCGGTCAAAATGGCCGGATCAGCTATGATTACGACATCGCCATCGCCGAACCGTTCAAACAGGCGGACAACGCAGCGCCGGCCGAATTGTGGCCCGCCTATGATGCGCTGCGCGGTGTGCCGATGGTGCTGCTGCGCGGGGAGCTCAGCGATTTGCTCAGCCCCCAAACCGTGAGCCAGATGGCGCAGCGCAATCCCGCCATGACCAGCGTGACGATCGCGCGGGTGGGCCATGCGCCGACCTTGGATGAACCCCAAGCGCGCGCCGCGATTGACGCGCTGCTGGCGCAGGTTTGAGGGCATGTGCGCTATGGCAACCGCTCAACCCATCCCCAAAGTGTTGCATTGTCATTCGACCTTTGGCGCAGGCGGCAAGGAATTGCGCGCGGTGCAATTGATCAATGCCTTTGGCGATCAATTGCATCACACAATCATATCGGATGATCGCGAGCAGATGGGCGCGCGCGCATATCTGGATCGCGGTGTAAAAGTCGATTTTCCCGATTTCCCCTCGCTCACCGGCCTGCCCATGCCCGGACGGTTGGTGGCGATTGCCAAAGCGATCGCCGATTATGATCTGGTGCTGACTTACAATTGGGGCGCGATGGATGTGGTGATGGTGCACACAATCTTTGCCGACGCCTTCAAATTGCCGCCCTTGATCCACCACGAGGATGGCTTCAACGAGGATGAGGCGCACGCGCTCAAACCGCGGCGCAATTGGTACAGGCGGATCGGGCTGAGCCGGGCCAGCCATGTGGTCGTGCCCAGCCAAACGCTGGAGGACATCGCGCAAACCCATTGGAAATGCCCGCCTCTCCAATTGCAACGGATTGCCAACGGGATTGATACACGCGCCTTTGCCCGCGCCCCCAAACGCGGCGCGTTGCGGCTGGTCAAACGGGGCGGTGAATATTGGGTTGGCACCTTGGCGGGATTGCGCCCGGTCAAACAATTGCAATTGTTGGTGCGCGCCGCGGCGCAGATGCCGCCCGACTGGCATTTGGTGATCATTGGCGATGGCCCGCAAAAAGATGCGATTCGCGCCGAGGCCGATGCGCTCGATATCAGCCACCGGGTCCATTTGCCCGGCGCTGTCACCGATCCGGCGAGCGTCATTGGCCTGTTTGATATTTTTGCCCTGTCCTCTCAATCGGAACAATTCCCCCTCTCCGTGGTCGAGGCGATGGCCGCCAGCCTGCCGGTCGTGGCGCCCGATATTGGTGATGTGAAAACCATGGTCGCGCCGCCAAACCAGCGTTTTATCGCACCAAGCAATGATCCCGATGCTCTTGCCGCGCCGCTGATCGAGCTGGCTGCCAATCCCGATCTGCGCCGCGAACTGGGCCGTGCCAATCGCGACAAGGCGCGCGCGCAATTTGATCGCTCGGCCATGATCGAGGCGTATCGCGCGCTCTATTTCGGAGCGATTGAACCGCGATAAAGACGATCTGCTTCACCTCAGGTTCAAACGCGCAGGTAGAGGGAAAAGCGATGCGCCATTGCACCAAGAGCCCGCGCTGCCTAAAGGCAGGCGCACAACACGAAACTCTATGAAGGAATATCCGCCCCGTGGCGCGCACTCCGACTGATAAATCCAACCCGAATGAAGAGCCCTCCGCTCCCTCGCGCGAAGACGAGATCCTCATGCGCGAGATCGATGAGGCCGTGCGGCAGGACGACACCAAGGAATTCTTCCAGAAATATGGTCTTCCTTTGGGGGCGGGCGTGACGCTGCTTTTGGCGGGTTTGTTTGGGTATTGGTGGTGGGATTCCACCACGGAAGCCGCGCTCGAAGTGCAGTCAGAGACCATTATCAGCGCGTTCGATTCGGTTGATGTGCGCGATTTTGCCGGCGCCGATGAAAAGGCAGGCGGGCTGATCGAGGATGGTTCGATCGGTGCGCGCAACGCCGCGCGGATGATTCAAGCCACCAATGCGCTGGAACAAGATGACCGGGTCAAGGCGACCGAGCTTTACACCGCGATTGCCGCGGATGCGGATGCCCCCCAAGCGCTGCGTGACCTCGCCACGCTCCGCGAGGCGACAATCAATTTTGATGACCGTGAACCGGCCGACAACATCGCCAAGCTTGCGCCGCTCGCTGTGCCTGGCCATGCGTTTTTCGCGAGCGCTGGCGAATTGACCGCGATTGCGCATTTGCAATCGGGCGACCGCGCGGCGGCGGGCAAGCTGTTTGGCGAATTGGCGCAAGATGAAAATGTGCCCGAAACCCTGCGCGAACGCGCACGCCAAATGGCTGGATTGCTGGGCGTGGATACGGTTGTGGATGTGGATGAATTGCTCGAGAATGTGCGCACTGCGCAACCGTGATCGGGCCTGATCGGCCCGAGCGGGATCGGGTTTGACCTATTGGTGCAAGAATTGAATTTGGACGGACGGATGAAACGACACACGATGCGATCGAAAGCGGCTCTTGTGGCAACTGCACTGGCGCTCACTCTGACCGGCTGCGAAGGCGGCCTGTTTGGGGGGGAGTCCAAGAAAACACCGACAGTTGGCAATCGCACGCCGATCTTGTCGACGATCCAGAGCGGCGCCTCGGTTGACCCTGCGCTTGCGGGCGTCTCGGTGGTCCTGCCGCCGGCTGCTCCCAATCAGGAATGGGCACAGGTCGGCGGGTCGGCCAGCAAATCCTATGGTCATTTGGCGCTGGCGACCAATCCTTCGCGGCTGTGGACTGTGCGGATTGACGGATCGAATGAACGCGAACGTTTGGCCGCGGCCCCGGTTGTGGGGGGCGGTCTGCTCTATGCGCAGGGGACCAATGGGGTTGTCCATGCCTATGATAAGGATAGCGGCGCGCTCGTGTGGGAATTGGCGGCCGACAATATGGAAGACGATCTGCGCCCCTCGGCCTTTGGCGGCGGGGTCAGCTATGACAATGGCCGGGTCTATGCCACCAATGGCGCGGGCGACACCAAGGCGTTGAACGCGCANACCGGCGAAGAGATCTGGAATGTCCGCCCGGCTGGACCTTTGCGTGGGGCGCCGACAATTGCCTTTGGCCAGGTCTATGTGATGTCACAGGACAATCAGGTCATCGCATTGAACAGCCAGAACGGGGAATTGTTGTGGAACGAATCGGGCGCCAGCGCGCAATCGGGCGTGTTCGGCGTTGCGGCCCCTGCGGCCGGGCAAGGCACAGTGATTGCGGGCTATTCCTCGGGTGAATTGTCGGCCTATCGTTATGAAAACGGGCGCACTTTGTGGGCGGATGCCTTGGCGCGGACCAATATTTCGACCCGGGTTAGCTCGCTGACCGATATTGATGCAGAACCGATCATCGATTCAGGCCGCGTCTATGCTCTGGGGCAGGGTGGCCGGATGGCGGCCTATGAGCTGGTCACCGGGCAGCGTATTTGGGAGCTTAATCTGGCGGGCATTTCCACCCCTGCGATTGCCGGGGAATGGCTGTTCACGCTGACTGATGATGCGCGTTTGCTGGCGATTGCACGTTCGACCGGCAAAGTGCGCTGGATCACCCAATTGCAGCAATTCCGCAACGAGAAGAAACGCGAAAATCCGATCTTCTGGACCGGCCCGGTTTTGGCAGGGGGCCATTTGTGGGTCGCCAGTTCGCGCGGCGAAGTGTGGCGGGTGAGCGTGGGCGAAGGCTCGGCCAGCTTGTTTACTGATCTCAAAGAGGCGGTGAGCCAGCCTCCGATTGTGGCGGATAACACGCTGTATATTCTCGACGATTCTGGCGCAATTCACGCCTGGCGTTAAGCGGTTTTGCCATTGCAGGACCATCGCTGCGCTGCGCTGCTTGGGGGCAGGCGGTAAGGTTTAGGATGCGCGTGGTTTAACCTTTTGCGCCGCCGCGTCCCCTTGTGGCACGCGGCTCTTTGCGGATGCGGAGAATTAACCCTTTCGCGTTATTTGTGCGCGCGTGTCAGACAAGCAAACTCTCGCCGCCCCATCAGCAGGGGGCCAGCCCGCTTGTGATCACGCGGCGTCTCTAGACGCGCAGGCGATCCAATCGCCCGGCCAATCGCCCGCCCAATCGCGCCCTCCGCCCAAAAGCGATGTGTCGGCCGGTGTTGGCCTTGCTGGATTGCTGGGCCTGTGTGTGTGGATTTTGTTTTGCCGCAATTTTCCGGTTTTGGCGCAATGGGCCGGTTTGGGCAGCGGGTATGGCGTGTTGTCCGGGCCGTCTGCCGCGCTCACCTCGATGCTGTTCACCGCAGGGCCGATGGCGGTGTGGTCGATCTTGGTGGACAAGGTCCATTTGCGCCCCTCGACCGGGCTGGATTGGAAGCTGGCGCGCAGTGTCGAGGAGGTGCTGCCGGTTGCGAGTGTCAAGATTATCGGCCTGTGGGCCACCTGGGCTGTGCTGGGCGCGGTTTATTGCCTTGGCCGGTGGTATTGGGACGGCGGTTACCTGTTTGCGATGGAGGTGCTCTCGCTCGCGATTGTGCCGATGATTGTATTGAGCGTGCCTTATGTGATCTGGCTCGACCGCTATATGGTCGATCCGGTTGACGCGACCTGGCATTTCGGAGCCTTGGTGACCGGCCGGGGTGGCCATATCGATGGCCCTGTTGATGGCCCTGTCGATGGCCATATTGGCGGGCGCGCGGTGGATTTTGAACAGGTCAAAAAGCACTGGCGGGCATGGGCGATCAAGGGGTTCTTCGGGGCCTTCATGATTTCGATCCTGCCTGGTGGCTTTGCATTTGTCGTCGAGGCTGAGCTGGCGACGTTGATGGGCAATCCGGTTGCTTTGGTGGGATTGCTGCTGGGCTTTTTGTTCATGATCGATGTGCATTTGGGCACGGTGGGATATGTGTTCACGCTGCGCCCGCTCGATGCGCATATCCGCTCGGGCAATCCTTTGCTGGCTGGCTGGTTGGCGGCTTTGGTGTGCTATCCGCCATTTGTGGTGGGCATTATCGGGCGCGACGCGCTGATCCTTGGCTATGAACATTCGGTGGCGGGCTGGGCGCATTGGATGGCGGGGTCGCCCGCAATGTTGTGGGTGTGGGGCGGTTGGCTGGTTTTGTTGATCGCGGTCTATGCCTGGGCGACTGTTGCGTTTGGCATTCGGTTTTCCAACCTCACCTATCGCGGGGTTTTGACCAATGGGCCCTATCGCTTCACCCGGCACCCGGCCTATCTGACCAAAAATCTGTTCTGGTGGAGCTCGGTCCTGCCGTTTCTGGTGACCAATGGTTCGCCGGTGGATGCGATCCGCAATTGCGTGTTCCTGTTGGCGGTGAACGGCATTTATTATTGGCGCGCGCGCACCGAAGAACAGCATTTGCTCGGCGAAGATCCCAAATATCGCGAATATTATGACTGGATGGAGCAAAACGGGCTGATCACAGCTCCCCTGGCGCGGATCAAACGCAAGCTGACCAGCCATTGGATCGCGCCCGGCAACCGCACGCGCGGGTCACGCGGGGGCGCTCTCGCCGCGCGCGCCCAAGAACCGGCCGAGTGAGCGGCACACCCATTCTCTCAAGCGCCTCCACCCCCCGCTAGAGCCCGATAAAGGCTGACAAGGCGGTTGCCGGATTTGCGGAGTGAAATGGCGCTCCCGCGGCGGCTGCAGCTTTGGCGCCTTCCACCGCGTTTACATCAGGGGCGAACCATCATCCGCCTGATACTTGGCCAGATGGGTTATCTTGACATCAATGTCCTGCAAGGCGCGTTGAAACGCGGCCATGTGCGGCGTTGCGAAATGGTGGTCGAGCGCGGCTTGATCGGCCCATTTCTCGACAATGATGAATTTCGAACGGTCGAGGATATCGGTCGCATAGCTGTATCCCAGACACCCCTCCTCGGCGCGCGATGCCGCAACCATGGCGGCAAACGCATCATGCCCCTCAACCAGCGCGTCCGCGCCCAAATCGGCCTCGGCCAAAACGATCAGCATGATTATCTCCTATCGAGGTGCAATCGGCGGCTAGAAGGAATGGCGGTAGACGTGGCTCACATCTTCGCCCCATTCGCCGTAATAGGCATCGAGCAGGCGCTGCGCGGGCACTTTGCCGGTCGATACGATCTCGTCGAGTGTTTCCAGATAGCCGGTTTCATTGTCGCCGCTGACATTCAAACGCGCGCGCGCTGCCAAGCCTTTATGCGCGATATCGAGCGCCTCGCGCCCCAGATCGCGCAATGTGCCACCGCCCGGTATCGGCGCCTCCAGCCCCAGTTTGGGGGCTGCATTGCGCAGCGCCTCGCGCTCTTCCATCGACCAGTTCTTGACCAGATCCCACGCCGCATCGAGCGCGCCCTGATCATAGAGCAGCCCGACCCAAAATGCCGGAAGCGCGCAAATCCGGCTCCACGGGCCGCCATCTGCCCCGCGCATTTCGAGGAAGCTTTTGAGGCGCACTTCGGGAAAGGCGGTGCTCAAATGGTCCCACCAATCGCTGGCTGT
>JABSPI010000118.1 GCA_013214365.1 Erythrobacter sp. | reverse complement strand
CCGCGGGTCACCGCGTGGCCACCGGCGATGGCGCTTAGGCCGGGCCTTCACCAATCGTCAATTGGGCGCTCGTGCCCTCATCGCCGGGATAGGCGGTGACCGAGAAGACCAGCCCGGTCGCGGCATTTTCGCCCCCGATCATCCCGCCGCCATTCATCTTGGTCTCGATCTGGAGGTCGATGCCCGCCGCCTCGGCCTGTTCGCGGTAAAAGGCGAACACCTCATCGGGGGTTTTGCTGGTCGTGAAATTGACCAGAGCCCCGCGGCTGCCGGCTTGGTCGATCACGGTGTTGGTGGTCACCTGCGCCCCGTCAATCATACTGAAACCGGCCGGCAGATCGATCGGCACATCCGCGCCCGACCGCATCGAGACCGCACCCTGTTCGGTGGCCACCGTCATGCTGGTCTCGCCGGTGTCGCTGTCGATTGTGTATTCGGCGCTTTCGCCATCCTCGGTGGTGAATTCGCCCGAAGGCTCCGATCCGCATGCGGTCAAGGTCAGAACGCTCGCTACAGCGCAGCCAAATGCAAATCTCATCATATGTTCCCCAATTGCTATTAGGCGACCTTAACCCATTTGCCGCCGTCTTGGCGAAAAAATGCGCGCTCCAGGGGCTCTTTCCCGTCAAGACTGCGCCAAGTGGCGCGGGCGGCTTCGAGCGTATTGTCATCAAACAGGAGAAACGTCCGCGCGAAGCCATCCGCCTCGCGGTACGCGCCATCGGCATAGATCACATGACTCGCGCCATTGGCAGGTTCGGGCGTTTCGCAGAGCAGGATAGGCTGGTTTTCCGCCCCTGGCGCGCCTGCCTCCCCATTGGCCAGAAAGCTCTCTGGCCCCGCTTTCCAAAGCTCGCGCGAGATTGCCTCTCGCTGGTCTGGCGAGGAGCTGACCACAAGCAGCCGCTCGCCTGCATCCATGACGCGGCCCGCGATCAGAGCGACGACCTTTTCCACCGGGTCACGCGAGAGTTGCCAGAAGTCGACTTTCATGCCCGTACTCTAACCGATGCGACGCGCCGCCTCCACCCTGCGCGCGCGATATACACATCGGTGCGCGATCTGTAGATCGGCGCCAACGCGCTCACGATCCGGCGGATTTGTTGCGTTTGCACCGCTCGGAACAATATTTGACATTGTCCCAGTCGCGCGCCCATTTCTTGCGCCATGTAAACGGCAATCCGCAAGCCGGACATACCTTCGACGGAAGATCAGATTTCTTCCGCATTTTAGCCATGGCGCACCCCCGGATCAGCTCTCGAAATTGTCCGCTACAAGCCGGTCGATCAACCGCGCACCATAGCCGGTTGCGCCCTTGTCATGGGCATGGCCCGGCTTGTCCGACCACACCATGCCGGCAATGTCGCAATGCGCCCATGGCGTGCCCGGCTTGATAAAGCGGTGGAGGAATTGCGCCGCGGTGATTGAACCACCCCAACGCCCGCCAATATTCTTCATATCGGCAATCGGGCTGTCGATCAGCTTGTCGTAAGCCGGACCAATCGGCATCCGCCACAATTTGTCATTGGTCGCCTTGCCCGCGCCCAGCAATTGATCGGCCAGCGTATCGTCATTGGCGAACACCCCGCCATGTTCATTGCCCAGCGCCACGATCATCGCCCCTGTCAGCGTGGCAAAATCGATCACACGGGCCGGCTTGTATTGTTCCTGAGCCCAGTGGAGCGCATCGCACAGCACCAAACGCCCTTCGGCATCGGTGTTGAGCACTTCGACGGTCTGGCCACTCATCGTGGTCAAGACATCGCCGGGACGGATGGCATTGCCATCGGGCATATTTTCAACCAGCCCCATGACCCCGATGACATTGGCTTTGGCCTTGCGGCTGACCAGAGCGAGCATACCGCCCGCCACCGCGCCGGCGCCGCCCATATCCCATTTCATATCTTCCATGCCCGGGGCCGGCTTGATCGAAATCCCGCCTGTGTCAAAGGTTACGCCCTTGCCCACCAAAACCGTGGGGGCCTCGTCCTTTTCCCCGCCATTCCAACGGATCGCCAACAGGCGCGATTCGCGAGCAGACCCCTGCCCCACGCCCAGCAACGCACCCATGCCCAATTCGGTCATCTGCGCCTCGTCGAGCACAGTGATTTCGGCGCCGGTTCCGGCAAATGCCTCCTCGCACATGGCCACGAAGCTTTCGGGATAAACGATATTGGCAGGTTCGGTGACCAGTTTCTTGGTGAACTCGACCCCTTTGGCGATCGCTGCTTCGCGTTCCCATGCGGCCTGGGTGCCCTCGGGCGCGCCGATCACATGGACGGTTTGGAGCGAGACTTTCTTCTCCTGCGCCAATTTGGTGCGGTATTGATCAAGCGACCAACCGCGCAGAAACACACCGGTCAACACCGCCGCGGCATCGTCCCCGTTAAGGCCGGCAAAGCCCAGGTCGAGCACCATCTCGGTTTCGCCCGACCGCAAATATTTGGCAGTCAGCCCGGCGCCAGAGCGCTCCAGATTGAGCCGTCGATCCGCCGCATCGGCCGCACCCGCACCGGCAATCGCCACCCGCGAGAGCGCGCCATCGACGCTGACAAATCCTTCGAACACCTGCCCCGGATTGCCTTTAAAGCGGGCAATATCGGACCCCTCGCTCAATGCCGGGTCCAGATCAGCGAGGCTGTCGCCCTTGTTCACGATCCGCGCATTAAGACGGACATTTTTGGGCTGTGTGTCGGTGAACAGGATTTGCATATTCGCTCCGCATATGGGCCGCCCCAATGGGGACGGGTCAAAAAGGCGACGCGCCCAAACCGGACGCATCAAAAACACGTGCACGCNCCGGGCAATCGTCCCGCCCCTTTGGTGNCCAACAGACGAAGCTGTGGGCCGGTAATTCGGGCGGNGCAATGCACGGCTGAGCGACAAGATCGGTCATCGCCCGGCAATGGCGATTGCGATTAAGCGCGAGCGGTGCAATAGGCAAGCCATGTCGGAGGCTTCTATGGTCAGCGCGCGTTTGTGCGGCCATCGCAGATTTCATTTTCCAACGAAGCCACTCGCGCTTGCGAGCGTGGCTGGCCTCGCTGTGTCAGCGGCATGGGCAACGCCGGCACATGCGCAAAATGCGGATCCCGCATCCCAGCCGACGGGCCAACAAACAGGCCAAAAGACAATTGCCCCCGAGCCCGATTCGGTTGCCCCTGATGATAGAATTGACACCAATCCAGCTCGGGCCAATCCAGAAGCCGATGCGCCCGCGATCAATCCCGACGCGATCGATTTCGAAGCCGATGAAGTGTCTTATGACAGCGATGGCGACCGGCTGATTGCGCGCGGCAATGTCGTCTTGCGCTCGCAGCGCGCCTCGGCCCGCGCTGATGAAATCGAATGGGACCGGTTAAACGGCCAGATCACCGCACGCGGATCGGTGCGGCTGGTCGATACAAACGGCAATCAGATCTTCACCGATCAGGCATTGATCACCGACACGTTCGAAGTGGGTGAAATGGGCGAATTGCTGCTCGCTTTGCGCGCTGGCGGGCGGCTGGCTGCGCGCTCGGCACAGCGCGGCGGGGATGGCACATTGGTGGTCAAGGACGCCGCCTATTCGGCCTGCGCGGTGCTCGAAGGGGTGGATTGCGATCAGGCATCATGGCGGCTGACCGCGGACCGGGTGAGTTTTAATCCCGATGATAGCCAAGTGCGCTTTTCAGGCGCGGTGCTCGAATTGTTCGGCGCGCGCATTGTCCCGCTGCCCGGGCTTGCAATCCGCACCGACGGGCGGGCGCAAAACGGCTTTCTGGTCCCCAATGTCCGCCTCGATCAGGTCAACGGCCTGGAGGTCGAGGGCGAGTATTATTTCCGCCTTGCCGATAACAAGGATTTGACGCTGGGCACGCGGGTCTACACCGAGGTGGCCCCGATGGTGTCGGCGCAATGGCGCCATCTGACCGGCAAAGGGGCCTATCAGATCACAGGCTACGCCACGTCGAGCCAGCGTGTCTCCAATTTTGGCGCCACCCCCACTTCGCAAAGCGATCCGCGTGGCTATTTGTTTGCCAATGGCCGGTTCCAATTTGACCCGGAATGGAGCCTGACCGGATCGGTGCGCGTCACCAGCGACCGCACGTTCCTGCGCCGCTATGACCTCAGCCGCGACGACCGTTTGCGCTCGACCATCAATCTGGAACGGATTGACGACCAGTCCTATTTCAGCCTCGCGGGATGGGCGACCCAGACCTTGCGCATCAATGCAGTGCAAGAGCGTGTACCCTTGGCTTTGCCTGCGTTTGACTATCGCTACAATCTCAAAGACCCGGTGATCGGCGGCAAGCTGCAATTGCATGCCAATACGCTCTCGCTTTTGCGCGATGAAGGGCAGGACACCCAGCGCGCCTTTGCCGGGGCAAGGTGGGATTTGCGCCGGCTCACCGGGATGGGCCAGATGGTGACATTGACCGGCCTGGTGCGCGGCGATGTCTACAACACCAACGACACCTTATCGACCCTGACCCCTGAATATCGGGGCGAAGAGGGGTGGACCACGCGCGGGGTCGCCACCGCGGCCATTGACGTCGAATGGCCATTTGTGGGCGAGGCGTTTGGCGGGACACAAGTGTTCAAACCGCGCCTGCAATTCGTCGCCAGCCCCCCGATCCGCAATCTGGCAATTCCCAATGAAGATGCCCGCGCAATTGATCTGGAGGATTCCAACCTGTTCGCGCTCAACCGTTTCCCCGGATATGACCGGGTCGAGGACGGCTCGCGGATCACATGGGGGCTGGATTGGGAACTGACCAAGCCGGGATGGCGGGTCAAATCGACCATTGGTCAATCCTACCGGCTCGATAATGAAGGCGATATTTTCCCTGATGGCACCGGCCTGTCGGGCAAGGTGTCGGATTTCGTTGGCCGGACCGAAGTGCGGTATCGCAATTTTCTTGCCTTCACCCACCGATTCCGGATCGACAAGGATTCGCTGGCGGTGCGACGCAATGAAATCGACGCCACNATCGGATCGCAGCGCAATTATNTCGAAGTGGGATATTTGCGGTTGAACCGCAATATTCAGACGGTTGAGGATTTGCGCGACCGAGAGGAAATTCGCGCCGCAGGGCGGTTTACGATCGGGCGCTATTGGTCGGTGTTTGGATCGGGCGTGTTCAACCTCACCGGTGCCGCCGAAGATCCGATCTTTTCGCTCGACGGGTTCCAGCCGATCCGCACCAGGTTGGGCGTTGCCTATCGCGACGAATCGCTCGAATTTGGGGCGACATGGCGACGTGATTTTATCACTGCGGGCGACGCTGAGCGCGGCAATTCGTTCCGCTTTTTCTTTTCCCTACGCAATCTCGGCTTCCGCTAAAACCGCCGCTGTTAGGCGCGTAATCACCCGGCCAAAGTGGCGGCATTATGCCATCCGCACCGGCCGCGCATCGCGCCGTGTGCAATGCGCGTTGGCAGCGAGGAAAAAACGGGGTAAAGCGCGCGCAAACAGCGCTCAGCCTGTGTTAAGCCGCCACCGGGCAGGCCTAGCCAGACAGCATTGGGTGCAATGGTGCAGAAAAGAGCGATGCAAAGCGCGGATGGGGCGCACGCATTGGCGCTTAGGAACGGTATAACGATCGGGATAATGAACGTGAATTTGAACGCATTTTCGAAATTTGGCAGCGCGATTGCCAATGCGTCACTTGTAAAAGCATCGCTTGCCGCCACCTGCGCAGCGTTTGCCTTGGGAACGGTCTCGGCGCCGTCGCAAGCCCAAGATCAAATGCAAAACCCGGCTGCCTCGAGCGCTGACAATCCATTTGGCATCCCGGCAGATTTCGAAATCTACGGTAGCGACAATCCCAATGATCGCAGCGCCACCGCAGTGGTGAATGGCTATGTCATCACCGGTACCGACATCGACCAACGCGTGGCTTTGGTAGTCAATGCCGCCAACGCCGAAGTATCGGACGAGGAATTGCAACGCTTGCGCTCGCAGGTTTTGCGCAATCTGATCGATGAAACGCTCAAGATTCAGGCCGCGCAAAACCAAGAAATCGGGGTCACGCGCGGCGAAGTGAATGACACCTACCAACAGCTCGCAGCACAGAATTTCGGCCAAAACCCGGAACGTATGGATGAATATCTCTATTCGATCGGTTCCTCGCCCAATGCGCTCAAACGCCAGATCGAAGGCGAACGGGCTTGGGACAATCTTATCCGGCGCAATATTTCGCCGTTTATCAATGTCTCCGCCGAAGAGGTAACCGGAGTGCTCGACCGGTTGGAGGCATCGCGCGGCACCGAAGAATATCGGCTCGGTGAAATCTACATGAACGCAACCGATGAAAACCGCACGGCGGTGCTGCAAAATATGGAACGCGTCGCCCAGCAATTGGCGCAAGGCGGCAGTTTTGTCGCTTATGCCCGGCAATTCTCCGAAGCCACCACTGCGGTCAATGGCGGCGACACAGGTTTCCTGCGTTTGGGCACCCTGCCTCAAGCCATGGCCGACGCTGTGAGCCAGATGCAGATCGGGCAAATGGTGGGCCCGGTGGCTATTCCCGGTGGCTATTCGATCCTCTACCTGATCGACAAGCGCCAGATTCTGACCGCTGATCCGCGCGATGCAGTGCTCAGCCTTAAGCAAATATCGCTGACCTTCCCGCCCGAAACGACCGAGAAAACGGCCAATGCTAAGATCGAGCAATTCGGACAATTCATCCAAACCCTCAACAGCTGCGCCGAAGCCGACAATGCGCGCGATGTTCTGGGTGCAGAAGTGGTTGCCAACGACCAGATTGAAATGCGCCGCCTGCCCGAGCAATTGCAAAACATTCTGCTCAACATGCAGGTTGGTCAGACCACCCCGCCCTTTGGCAGCCAAGCGGAAGGGGTGCGGGTATTGATGCTGTGCGGACGCGACGAACCAGAGGATGCCGGCGCGCCGACCTTCGATTCTGTGATGAGCAACATTGAAAGCGAACGCATCAACAAACGTGCCCAGCGTTATCTGCGCGACCTGCGCAATGACGCCTACATCTTGTACAATTAAGGGCCGAAAGCTTGGCCTTGCTTCCGCTCGCAGTGTCGCTGGGTGATCCGGCTGGCATCGGTCCGGAAATAATCTGCGCCAGCTATCACCGGTTGAAGGTGAGCGGCATGCCGTTCTTTGTCTTTGGCGGGGCCGACGTTCTGCGGGCAGCGGGCGAAATGGCGGGGATCGGATGCCCCATCATCGCGATCAATGACCCTAGCGAAGCTCTCGAAGCCTTCAATCACGGCCTGCCGGTAATCGCAGGGCCCGACAGCCTTTACCGCCCCGGCACACCCGATGATGAAGGTGCTGCCTTGGCCCTGTTTTCGCTGGCTGAGGCGACCCGGGCGGTGCTGCTGGGTCAGGCGGGCGCTTTGGTCACCGCCCCTGTCAGCAAAGCCCAATTGGGCAAGGTGGGGTTTGAATATCCGGGGCAAACCGAATTTCTCGCGCAAGTGTCGGGGATGGCCCCCGAAGATGCGGTGATGATGCTGGCCGGGCCAAGCTTGCGCACAGTGCCCTTGACCGTGCACGTCGCTCTGGCCGAGGTACCAAGCCTGTTATCGGCCGAATTGATCACCCACAAAGCACAGATTGTTGCGCATGCTCTGGCGCGCGATTTCGGGATTGTGAGCCCGCGTCTGGCGCTCACCGGGCTCAACCCGCATGCGGGCGAGAACGGCCAATTTGGCGATGAGGAAACCCGCATAATTGCCCCGGCGATTGCCGCTTTGGTCGAGGCGGGGATCGATGCAGTCGGCCCGGTTCCCGGCGATGCCTTGTTCACCCCGATGATGCGCGGCACATATGATGCGGCGCTGTGTATGTATCACGATCAGGCGCTGATACCGCTCAAGGCGCTCGAATTTGATCAAGGGGTCAATGTGACTTTGGGTCTGCCATTGATCCGCACTTCGCCCGATCACGGTACCGCTTTTGATATTGCCGGCACAAAATCCGCCGATCCCGGCGCGATGATTGCTGCGCTCGAAATGGCCGGTTCCTGCCTTGCAGCGCGGGCGCGTTTTGATGGCTGAATTGCCGCCCATTCGCGATGTTATCAACCGCCATGGCCTTTCCGCGTCAAAGGCTTTGGGGCAAAATTTTCTGCTCGATGAGCAATTGCTGGGCCGGATTGCGGCGATCCCCGGCGATTTGACCGGTGCGCGCGTGCTCGAAGTGGGACCGGGTCCGGGCGGATTGACGCGGGCCTTGCTACGCGCCGGCGCACAGGTGACAGCGATCGAAATGGATCAACGATGCCTGCCTGCTCTGGCCGAATTGGGCGAGGCGTTTCCCGGCCAACTCAACGTGATCGAAGGCGATGCGATGAAGCTTGACCATGGCGCGATCATGGATGGCGAGCCGTATCATGTGCTCTCCAACTTGCCCTATAATGTGGGCACGGCCTTGCTGGTGAAATGGCTTGCGCCCGAGACAT
>JABSPI010000117.1 GCA_013214365.1 Erythrobacter sp. | reverse complement strand
CAAGGCAAGCCCGCTCAAAGCTCTGCGCCCCCGCATTATCGGCGGGATATGCCGCAGGCGCAGCCCCTGAGACACCCGCTCGCACAGACAAAAAGACAGGCGGCCCCAGCCAAGCGTGAAACGCTTAACCGGCAACCGCCTGCCTCTTTTAACAGACTGTTTTTAAATCAGGATTATCGCTTAGAAGCGACCCGTGATCGCGAAGCGCGCATTGATCGGCGCGCCAACGCTGGCCTGATGGGTGCTGTGCGAATTGGGGAAATAGGTCGTGTCGGTCAGGTTCTCGACATTGACCTGGACCTTGAGATTGTCCGAAATCTCGTAATAGGCCGCCGCATCAATCCGGGTGTAGGACGGCAGAACCGCACTGTTCGAATTATTGATGAAGCTCTCATCCTGATAGGTCAGGCCAAGGCCCATACCAAATTTGGGCGTGAATGCGACCTGGTTCCAAACCGAGAAGGTGTTCTGCGGCAATTCGCGCACACGGCGATCCGAATTGGCCTGATTGCCATCGAGGTAGGAATAGCCAGCCGAAATCGTCCAACCCGGCAAAACTTCGCCTTGCGCCTGCAATTCGAACCCGCTGATCGTGGATTTGATCACGTCAAGCGTTGAGGGATCATCATCATTGGGTTGCGGCGAGGTCTGCTTGATTTCGAACACNGCGCCGGTGAAGCTGAGACGCTCTGCCACGTCCCATTTGAAGCCCAATTCAAGGTTTTCAAACGTGTTGGGATCAAGCGCATTGTTATTGCCATTGATATTGGCAAATTGCTCGCCCGAACGCGGCAGGAAGCTTTCCGAATAGCTGCCGTAGATCGAAATGTTCTCTTGCGGCTTAACAATCACGCCAAGACGTGGTGAGAATTCTTCATCCTTGCGGGTGCGAACCTCGGCTGCTGGGACATTGTTGACCGTGATGTCAAAGCTGTCGAAGCGGCCGCCCAGAACCAGACGGATCTGGTCGTTCAACTTGATCTCGTCCTGGATGTAGAGCGAGGCTACGTCGATCTCCACTTCGGTGAAATCATTGAGATCGGTAAATCCGAACGTGGTCGTGCGCCCATCAGCCAAGGTCCCGGTGTTGCCATTGAAATCCAAGGGGCGAACAGCGAGGAAGTTGGCACGGTCGGGGCGCGTACGGCCAAACAAATTGGTGTCAACCGCACCGGCAGCGATATCAGCCAGATCCGCCAACGATGTGTCGAATTCCGGGTTGAAGCGATCCTGGTCCGAAGATGTGTTGATATACTCGCCGCCGATCAACAGCGTGTGAGCGATGCTGCCTGTTTCGAATTCACCAACAATATTCCCGGAGAGCGTGAAGTTTGCCCGTTGGGTCGTGTCGATATAGCCATCAAGCTCAACGATGTTGGTCGCGGTGTCGTAATTCGATGCGTAAAAGTTCGAATAGACCTTGTCGTAATCGCCATAGAATGCGTTCGCGACCGCCTTCCAATTGTCGGAGAAATTGTGGGTGACATTGGCGCGCAGCAAATGTGCTTCGAGCGTGGTGAAGTTTTCGGACGGATTGCCAAAGACAATATCGTCCAGAGCCTCGACCGGACGCCCATCATCGCCAGTGGGAATGCCGCGATCAATGAAGCGTTCGTGATTGGCATATTCATACGAGAGATCGATGATCGTTTGCTCACCCAGCGCAAAACGCGCAGTCGGGTTGATGCCGATCCGGTCACCATCATAAAAATCGCGGTGATTGTTGAGGTTTTCATAGGCCGCATTCAGACGGAACGCGACGTTCTCGTTTGACGACAGGTTCACGTCTGCAAAAACGCTGAACTCGCCAAAGGTATCGATCGCAACCTGGCCGCCCATGCGGTTTTCACCAAGGATGCCCTTCTTGGTCACCCGGTTGAGCACACCGCCGGTACCGCCGCGGCCAAACAGCAAGGCGTTGGGACCGCGCAGGATCTCGACCTGCTCGATATTATACAGGCTGCGATAATATTGAACGTCGTCGCGCACACCATCGATGAAGAAGTCTGCGGTTGAGCGCACGCCGCGAAACACCACTGCATCGCGGTGACCTTCACCTTGCGAGGTGTTCACACCGGGCGTGTAATCGATGATCTGGCCAATGCTGGTCCACCCGCGATCTTCAATCGTTTCCTCGGTTGTGATCGACAAGCTTTGCGGCACGTCAATCACCGGCGTCGGGGTTTTGACCGATGCGACCTGGTTCGACTGAAGGATGTCACCGGTGACGATGATCCGATCGCTATCATCCTCAGCAAAATTGTCTTGCGCCATCGCGGGCGCTGCAACCAATGCGCTGCTTAGGAGCAGAGTGGCGCGGAAAAAGCGTGCCGTCATTTTCATCTTCTTTCTTGTTGTTCGGAGAGTTGGTGGACGCAATAATGCGAGTCATTCTCAGAAGCAACAAATATCCACTCTAAAGTGTGGTTCGATTGACTTTTGTGACATTTGGGTCACGCAGGCATGCGTCGACGCGGAATTATCGTCGATAATCCAGAGGCTTCAGGAATTGTCATATTTCATGCGAATTTTTCGCAAGTGCAATGCATCTGTTGGCAGAGCGCTTTCGTGCGGTCACTTAGCCGCTATGATCTAACCCATAGAATAAAAAGTCGGCGATCCCGGACCAACCGGAATGCCCAGCACAAAGGTCCACAGATAGAAGAAGATCGACCAGAAGAAGATGAAGAACATCGAATAAGGCAGCATCATCGCGATCAAAGTGCCAACCCCCAAATTCCTGTCATAGCGGGTCGCCCAAGCCAGGATCAGCCCAAAATAGCTCATCATCGGGGTGATGATATTGGTGGTGGAATCGCCAATCCGATAGGCCGCCTGGATCGCTTCAGGCGCGTAACCGATCAACATCAGCATCGGCACAAAAATCGGCGCGGTCACCGCCCATTGCGCGCTTGCCGAACCCAGCGACAAATTGATCATCGCGCATAACAGAATGAACAGGAAGAAGATCGCCGGCCCGGTCATGCCGGTTTCCACCAGCAAATTGGCCCCCGTCACCGCGGTGATCGCCCCTAAATTGGTCCAGCCGAAAAACGCCACGAACTGCGCGGCGAAGAACACCAGCACAATATACAGGCCCAGCGAGGAGATCGCGCCCGCCATAGCGTCGATGATATCGCGGTCATTGCGGATCGTGCCCACCACCCGGCCATAGGCGAAACCCAGCACCACGAAGAAAATCAGAATCCACACCACGAAGCCGTCAAAAAACGGGCTGTCGATCCGGTCGCCGGTTTGCGGGTCGCGCAAAATGCCCCATTCGGGCACCAAAGTGATCGCCATGAATGCCAAAGTGCCCAGCAACGCCCAGCCCGCGCGCGCCAGTCCTTTGCGCTCATCGGCGGTGAGCTGTTCCATCATCCGGTCATCCAATATGTCCGGGTCCGCGCCCGACGGGTCATAGGCGCCCAACTTGGGCTCGACGATGAAGATCGTCACCAAAGACCCGATGATGGTGATCAGAAAGGTCGAGGCGAACATGAAATACCAATTGGCGGTTGCAACCACGGTGTAATCGGGATCGATCAGGCGCGCGGCCTCTTGCGTGATCCCGGCGAGCAAGGGATCGATGGTCCCGACCAGCAAATTGGCGCTGTACCCGCCCGATACCCCGGCAAAGGCCGCAGCCATGCCCGCTAGCGGATGCCGCCCCAAAGCGTAAAATATCGCCCCGGCCAGAGGGATCAGCACCACATATCCCACTTCCGATGCGGTGTTTGAAATGATCCCGGCAAACACGATCGCCACCGTCACCAAGTGCTTGGGCGCGCCCAAGACCATGGCCCGCACCGCCGCAGAAAGCAGGCCAGAGCGTTCCGCAACCCCCACGCCCAACATCGCCACCAGCACCACGCCAAGCGGGGCAAAACCGGTAAAATTGTCGACCAGGCTGGTGAAAATCCGGCGCACACCATCGCCATTCATCAGGCTGATTGCGCGGATCATGCCATCATCTGCAACGCCCTTTGCGCCTTCGGGTCGCGGATCGACAACCGCAACGCCAAGCGCGCCCATCACGCCCGACAACAGCACAATCCCGATCGCCAAAATGGCAAACAAAGTAACCGGATGAGGCAACAGATTGCCAAGCCATTCCACCGCATCCAGAAACCGCGTGAAGGCGTTGCGCCGCGGCGCGGTTGGGGTCGGGGATGCGGGCTGCTGGCTGTCAGCCATAAAGGTCACTCCAAATACAATATGGGCACCGCCCAAGAGGCG
>JABSPI010000116.1 GCA_013214365.1 Erythrobacter sp. | reverse complement strand
CTTTTGTCGACGCCGGCGACACGCTGAGCGCGCATACAGCCGAGCAGGACCAAGTCACCACAATTGGCGAGTTTGCGGGCGAGATCGACGATCCGTTCGACAATCTGGTGGCCAAGGCGCTGTCCGTTCTTCCGCGCCCGCAAGGTCTCAACATTACCCTCGAAAAGAACCTCCCCGTCGCCGCCGGACTGGGTGGAGGTTCGGCCGATGCGGGCGCGGTCTTCCGGCTGATCGAGCGTCTCCACGGCCTGCCCGATGACTGGCAGGCGCGTGCGGCAAAGCTGGGCGCAGATGTGCCCTCGTGCGTGCGGTCCGAAATGGTGGTCGGGCGCGGGGTGGGCGAGGCTTTGGAGCCGATTGAAAACGATCTGGCGGGCATGCCCGTCCTGCTCGTCAATCCGCGCGTGCCGCTTTCCACCGGGCCCGTATTCAAGGCGTGGGACCAGATCGATCACGGCCCGCTGCCCACCGGATCGGCCCGCGCCATCGCTGTGCAAGGGCGCAATGATTTGACCACGCCCGCGCTCAGCCTGTGTCCTGAGATCGGTTTGGTGCTCGACGCTTTGGCCGTTGATAATCCATGGCTTTCGCGCATGTCGGGATCTGGAGCGACCTGTTTTGCGTTATATGGTAGCGAGAGCGAGCGCGATGACGCGCATGCCCGCCTGACACACGCGCATCCGGGTTGGTGGATGCTTGCCGGGAAGCTTAGATGATCGATGGAATACCGTTTCAGCAAATCGGACCTGTGATCACTGGCGGTATTGTGTGCGTGTGCGATCACGCATCGAATTTTGTGCCTGACACCATCCAATTGGGCATCCCGGCCGAATTGTTGGACACCCATATCGCGGTCGATATCGGGGTGCACGGGATCGCCGAACGCATGGCCCGCCGCCACGCCATTCCCGCGCATCTGGCGCAAGTGAGCCGGCTGGTCGTTGACCTCCACCGCGAGGAAGACCACCCCGGCGTCATCCCCATGAACAGCGACGGGCACCTCATCCCCGGCAATATTGGCGCCGATATGGATGCGCGTCTCAACGCCTATTATCGCCCCTATCATGACGCCTTGGCCGCGTGGCTTGATCGGGCCGATCCGCGCCTGATCATTTCGCTGCACAGTTTCACCCCGCAATTGCAAAGCGAGGCGCAGGAGCGCCCGTGGCAGGTGGGCCTGCTCTACAATCAGGATGACCGCGCCGCGCGGCACGCCATTCGCCTGTTTGGCGAGCTGGGCTTGAATGTGGGCGACAACCAACCCTATTCCGGGCGCGACCTGAATGCGACGATGAACCGCCATGCCGAGGCGCATGGCCGCCCCTATTGCGCGATTGAGGTGCGTCAGGACCTGATCGCCACCCGCGCAGACCAGGCGCGCTGGGCCGGAATGATCGCGGATGTGTGCGGAAGGGTTGCGCTCGCCCTCGACTAACGGCAGGGGATATCCGCAAGTCACAAAGCGACAGGATATCAGGGATGGCATTCGATAAATCCAAACTTCCCAGCCGGCACGTATCAGTTGGGCCGGAACGCGCGCCGCATCGTTCCTATTATTACGCGATGGGGATGAGCGAGGAAGAAATTGCCCGCCCGTTTGTCGCTGTGGCCAGCGCGGGCAACGATTCCGCACCCTGCAACACCACGCTCAACCCCCAGGCCGATATTTGCCGCGAAGGCGTGATCGACGGGGGCGGGACCCCGCGCCGGTTCAACACGATCACGGTCACCGATGGCATCGCCATGGGGCATCAGGGGATGAAAAGCTCTTTGGTCAGCCGCGAAGTGATCGCGGACAGTGTCGAATTGTCGGTGCGGGGCCATTGTTATGACGCGCTGGTGGGGTTTGCCGGTTGTGACAAAAGCCTGCCGGGCATGATGATGGCAATGCTGCGCCTCAACGTGCCCAGCATCTTTGTCTATGGCGGATCGATCCTGCCGGGCACGTATAAGGGCGAGGATGTGACCGTTGTCGACGTGTTCGAGGCGGTGGGGCAGCACGCGGCCGGCAATTGTCCGTTGCAGGAATTGATCGCCTTGGAAAAGGTGGCGTGTCCCGGTCATGGCGCTTGCGGTGGTCAATTCACCGCCAACACGATGGCATGTGTGGGTGAGGCAATCGGATTATCATTGCCAAACAGCAATATGTCGCCCGCTCCTTACAGATCACGCGAAGAAATTGCACGCGCGGCCGGGCGCCAAATCATGGTTCTGCTCGAGCGCAATTTGCGCCCACGCGACATTTGCACCCGCGCCGCATTTGAAAACGCCGCGCGGGTCGTGGCGGCAACCGGTGGTTCCACCAATGCCGCGCTTCACCTGCCTGCAATGGCGAGCGAATGCGGCATCGATTTCGATTTGTTCGATGTGGCGGAGATATTTAAATCAACGCCTTACATCGCCGACCTCAAGCCCGGTGGCAAATATGTCGCCAAAGACATGCACGAGGCCGGCGGGGTCTATATGGGGATGAAAACCCTGCTCGAAGGCGGGTTTCTCGACCCCAATCCGATCACGGTCACGGGCAAGACGCTGGGCGAGAATATCGAGGAGATCACCTGGAACCCGGATCAAAANGTGTTCTACGATGTGAAAACCCCGATCACGCCCACGGGCGGGGTTGTGGGCCTTANAGGCAGCCTCGCGCCCGATGGGGCGATTGTGAAGGTTGCGGGCATGGACCGGTTGCAATTCACCGGCCCTGCGCGGGTGTTCGAATGCGAAGAGGATGCCTTTGCCGCGGTCGAGAAACGCGACATCGCCGAGGGCAGCGTGATCATCATCCGCTATGAAGGGCCCAAAGGCGGCCCGGGCATGCGCGAGATGTTGGCCACCACCGCCGCGCTTTACGGGCAGGGCATGGGCGAAAAGGTCGCCTTGATCACTGATGGGCGGTTTTCCGGCGCGACGCGCGGCTTCTGCATTGGTCATGTGGGGCCCGAAGCGGCCGAATGTGGCCCGATCGCTCTGGTCGAAGATGGCGACACGATCAGCATCGATGCAGAGGCGGGCACGATCGACCTCGACGTGTCCGAAGATGTGCTGAGCCAGCGGCGCGAGGCATGGACGCCGCGCACCAATGATTACCAATCAGGGGCGCTGTGGCGCTATTCGCAAACTGTCGGCTCGGCGCGCGACGGGGCTTTGACGCATCCGGGCGCCAAGGCGGAAAAACATGTCTTTGCGGATATTTAGCCTCTATTTTGCACTGATAATGCTGGGCGGGTGCGGGCTTCAAAGTTCCGCGCCACAGGGCGACTTGATCGAATGCGCGATTGGCCCGGGCGCGCAATTTTCCAAGGTTTGCACGCTTGAGACATTGGGCGGCGACGATTTCGTCATCCATCACCCCGATGGCGGGTTTCGCCGGTTTGTCTGGAGCGGAACGGGCGGGGAAAGGGCCATCGGATCCGCCATTGGCGCAGGCGAGGTTGAAATCCTGACGCCGGTTTCACCGTCGCATATTGAATTTGCGCTCGACAATGATCGCTATCGCTATCCCGCGGGCGAGGCTGTTGCCGCTTATGAGTGACACGCAAATCCTCACCGCCGACCAAATGCGCGCCGCAGAGCAGCGCATCTTCGATGCCGGCACCAGCGTGGGCGAGCTGATGGAGATCGCCGCAGGGGGCGCGGCGGAATGGATCCGGCGCATCGCGGCGGGTCGATCGGTGAGCGTGTTGTGCGGGCCGGGCAATAATGGCGGCGATGGATATGTGATTGCGCGCAGGCTCAAACAAGCGGGGCTGAATGTGCAGGTTGTGGCCCCGATTGCGCCCAAAACCCCCGCTGCTATCGCGGCCAAAGCGGCGTGGGGCGACGATGTGTTGACCTCAGGTGGCCAGGCGCAAGGCGATGTGTTTGTAGATTGCCTGTTTGGGTCGGGCCTGTCTCGCCCGCTCAGCGCCGAGCACGCTTTATTGCTGCGCGATCTGGCCGCGCGCCATGCCAAGACAATCGCGGTTGATGTGCCCTCAGGTATCGCGAGCGACGATGGCGCTTTGCTCAATGACAAACTGCCGCGATTTGATGTGACGCTCGCTTTGGGGGCATGGAAATTTGCGCATTGGTCGTTGCCCGGGCGGTTGCATATGGGGACGATGCGATTGGTGCCGATCGGCGTTGATGGCGTGCAAGGGGCGGCGCAATTGGTCACGCGCCCGCAATTGGCCGCGCCGGCGGTTGATGCGCACAAATACAGCCGCGCTTTGGTCACCATTGTGGCAGGGGTAATGCCGGGCGCTGCACAATTGTCAGCGCAAGCCGCCATGCGCAGCGGTGCGGGCTATGTTAAGTTGCTTTCAGATGCGGTTATGGCCTCTTTGTGTCCTTCTGTGGTGCAGGATAACCGCCCGCTTGAAGAGGCGCTGGCGGACCGACGGATCAATGCGGTTCTGGTTGGGCCGGGGCTGGGCCGTGATGGCGCGGCGCACGAAAGGCTGCGTTGTGCGATCGGCGCAAGCATGCCGATTGTGCTCGATGCCGATGCATTGACGCTGCTCAAAGCGGGTGACCTGCGCGCCGACACTATCGCGCTTGCCACCCCGCATGAGGGGGAGTTGGAGCGTTTGTGCAAAGCCTTTGCCGTGATTGGCGCCAGCCGGCTTGACCGGGTGCGCACGCTTGCGAAAGCCAGCAATATGGTGATTTTGGCCAAGGGGCCCGACAGCATAATCGCCGCCCCGGATGGCCGCATCGCAGTGGCTCCGCCCGCGCCAAGCTGGCTTGCCACCGCGGGCAGCGGCGACGTTTTGGCGGGCATCGCGCTCAGCCGTCTGGCGGTTACATCCGACCCTTACACCGCCGCATGCGAAGCGGTTTGGTTGCATGGTGAGGCGGCGCGGCGGGCGGGGGCGGGCTTCACCGCGCTTGATCTGGCGCAGGCTGCCTCGGCGGCGTGGGAGAGGTGCCTGTGAGCGGCCAAGTGGACGACATCATCCGGCTTGCCGCACGCGGCGACGGCGTGACCGCAGGGGGGCAACATGTAAAGCTCGCCGTGCCCGGGGATCATGTTGGCCCCGATGGCGAAGTGCATGCAGGCCCGCACCACATCGATCCGGCTTGCGACCATTTCCACCAATGCGGCGGATGCCAATTGCAGCATGCCGATGAAACCGTCCTGAGCAGTTTTGTGCGCGACCGTGTGGTTAATGCGGCCAAGGGGCAGGATTTGGCGATTGGACAATTGCTGGACACCCATCTGTCACCGCCCCAATCGCGCCGGCGCGCCACATTGCACGCGGTGAAAACCGGCAAGGCTGCGGTGATCGGCTACCGCGAAGGGGGCAGCCACCGGATTGTCGATTTGCAGCAATGCCCGGTTTTGCGCCCGGAATTGAGCGGGCTGCTTCCCGCTTTGCGCCGCTTGATTGCGGAGCATGGGCCTAAAGGCAATGTCGATCTCAGCATGACCTTGTGCGATCAGGGTATTGATCTGGGTCTGACGCATTTCCCGCTCGAAGGGCTCGCCGCGACCGAAGGGGTGCGCGATTTTGCGCAGGAAAACGGGTTGGCGCGTTTGACGCTTGATGATGGATATGGCGCCCAAACCGTATGGGAGCCGGAACCGGTCACCATCACCTTTGCCGGAATGGCCGTGAGCATGCCGCCGGGCGCCTTCTTGCAGGCAACCGATGATGCACAAGCTCTCATGCTGGCAGATGCGAGCGCCGCTTTGGCAGAGGCGGCGATTATTGCCGATTTGTTCAGCGGCCTTGGCACATTTGCCTTTGCTCTGGCGCAATCGGGGCCCGCGGGACGCAAGGTTTTGGCAGCAGAAGCTGAGCGCGCCGCGCATTTGTCGTGCAAGGCGGGTGCGGCGCGCACGGGCGGGCGTGTGATTCCGATCCACCGCGATCTGTTCCGCAATCCCTTGCAGGCGAACGAGTTGAGCAGATTGGACGCGATCCTGCTTGATCCGCCGCGCGCTGGGGCAAAGGCACAAATTGCCCAAATCGCCCAAAGCACGTGTCCGTTAGTGGTCTATGTCAGTTGCAACCCATCCAGCTGGGCAAGGGATGCGGCGGTTTTGGGTGCACATGGTTTTGCGCTCGAACAATTGCGCCCTGTTGGCCAATTTCGGTGGTCGACCCATGTCGAATTGATCAGCGTTCTGCGACGCCGATAAGACCGCGCCCAGTTCAGGCGCGCAGAGCGGCCAGAATATGTTCTTCGAGCCAGATCTGGCTAGCAGGTTCGACGCCGCACCCCCCAATGGCGACCTTAACGCGATGGGAATTTCTGC
>JABSPI010000115.1 GCA_013214365.1 Erythrobacter sp. | reverse complement strand
CGGCGTGCCAATGTCGCCGGCCAGCCCAGCGCATTTGACCACGGGGCGCAATATTTCACCGCCCGCGATCCGGGATTTCAGGCCGCGGTTGAAGGCTGGCATAAAGCGGGCGCGGTGGCGCCCTGGCCGGTTGCCGGCGCGGATGCATGGGTGGGCACGCCCGGCATGAACGGCCCCATCAAAGCCATGGCCCAAGATGCGCAGGTCCATTGGAGCACGCGCGCCGCCGCACTCACACGTGATGCGCAAGGCTGGCGGATCGAAGCGGAGGAATTGAACGAGACCGGCGGCAAGCCGCGTATCTTTGGCGCGCGCACAATTCTGGTCGCGGTGCCCGCCGAACAGGCGGCGCAATTGCTGGCCGAGGCGGCGAGCGAGCTTGGCGATCTGGCCGCGCAGGTCACATCGCAACCCTGTTGGGCGGTGATGGCCGGATTTGACGCCCCGCTTGATGGATTGCCCGATTGTGTGCGCAGCGATGACGGGCCGATTTCATGGGCCGCACGCAATTCGGCCAAGCCGCAGCGCAGCGGCACCGAAAACTGGGTGCTGCACGCATCACCTGCGCGCAGCCGCGAATTGCTCGACCTGCCCAAGGATGAAGTCGCTGCGATCCTGCTCGGCGATTTCTTTGCGCAAACCGGCCTGCGCGCGGCGGTGCCGGTGCACAATGTCGCGCATCGCTGGCTCTATGCCATGCCTGCCAGCCTCAAGGGCGAGGCGGCGCGCTTTGACCCGGCCCAAGCGATCGGGATTGCGGGCGATTACCTGCATTCGCCGCGGGTCGAAGGGGCGTGGATTTCGGGCGCGTCGCTGGCGCAAAAGGTGTTGGCGCACGCGGATTGAACATCAATAGGGCTAGTGGACGCATACGGGCCCCGCGCCCTAGCACTCCATCACACAAAAGATGGAGAGCGCGCGTGCAAGACCTATTTGATCTGACCGGAAAGACCGCAATTGTAACCGGGGCGGGCCGCGGGATTGGCGAGGGGATTGCGCATTGCCTTGCCGATGCGGGGGCAAATGTCGTGTGCGCCGCGCGCTCGCATGACCAGATCGAGCGTGTTGCCGCCGCAATCAATGCCAACGCTGATGGTGGGCGTGCGAGCGCGAAAGTGACCAATGTCGCCAGCCAGCAGGATATGGACGCCTTGGCCCGGCATGGGGTGGATGAATTTGGCGGGATCGATATCTGGGTCAACAATGCGGGCGGATCGCTGGTATCGGCGCCTCTCACTGAATTGGACCCGGCGGAATGGGACACGACCTTGGCGGTCAATTTGTCGAGCGTGTTTTACGGCGTGCGCGCCGCGGTGCCGCATATGAAACAGGGCGGATCGATCGTGAACACGTCGAGCATGGCGGCGCGCGATCCCTTCCCGGGCAGCGGCCATTACAGCGCCGCCAAAGCGGGGGTGAGCATGTTGACCAAAACATTGGCGTTGGAATTGGGTCCGCAGAAAATCCGCGTCAATGCGATCCTGCCCGGCTTTGTGCCGACCGATACGGTGAAACAGGCGCTCGATATGAACGATGAGGATTTCGGGCCGCTGCTCGAACAATTGCAATTGCCCGCCGGGCGGTTGGGCACGCCGCGCGATATTGCGGCCTGCGTGCTGTATCTGGTGGGGGCATCGGGGGAATGGGTGACCGGGCAAAACCTGGTTGTGGCCGGCACGGTGTAAATGGGCGCACCGCCATCGGCGCGCCCATCACATCTCAGCAGCCGCAGCCCGCATGGCCGCAACCCGCGGCATCCGCGTGGCCATTGGCGCAATTGTCGCTGCAGAAATTGCGGCCGTCATGCACGATCGCATCTTCGACATTGACGATGCACACGCACGGTTCGCAGGCGCATTTTTGTTGAGTGATTTCGACCATAATATGTCTCCTTAAACTGGGTCGGGGTGCGAATGGGTGAAGAGGTGTTCGATCATCACATCGAGCACGGAATGCACACAATCATCGGCCATGGTGTAAAACACCTGTTTGCCGCGCCGGTCGGATTTGAGGATCCGGGCAGAGCGCAAGAGCCGCAAATGGTGGCTGGTCAGCGAGGGGGAAATGCCCAGATGATCGGCAATATCGCCAGCCGCGCGTTCGTCATCCTTGCACGCAATCACAATCGACAGGCGCGTGGGATCGGACAGCAGGCCGAACGTATCGGCCAGTTCGCTGGTCTGATCGGGGGTGAGTTTGGCTTGGCTCATAACCAACAATTGAACGATTGTTCAAATGTAGTCAAGTTTGTTTTCTGCGCACATGTCCGGCCGCGCGGACCTTTGGCGCACGGGCCATCGCCCACTGCGCGCGCCAATATTGGGCAATGGGGGCGATTCGCTTGACTGGCGGGTGAGGGACGCGCGCGAAGGCTGCGCGAAGGGGGGACGCGAAGGGGATGGGCGCCAAGGGACCATCACGCCCGCTCTCGCGGTGCATGCGCTTCCACAGGGTGATTTTTAAGGAGAAAAGACCGCAATGGCGGTGAATGGCTGGGGTGGCAGGGATCGAACCTGCGAATGCCGGTACCAAAAACCGGTGCCTTACCACTTGGCTACACCCCAGCAGGAGGGCGTGCATATAAAGAGAGTTTCGCAGATGTGAAGAGGTGAAAACGCTTTTTTATAATTCTGCGCGTCTTGCCGCCAGATCGCTTTCCACCTGAGCCATTGTGCGATGGTCCAAACGGTAGAAATACAGCGCAATCCCCGAGGGCACCAAGATAGCAGCCGGGATAATCGCAAAGGCCATATTAATTCCTGCCAATGCCTGCGCGCTTTGCGCCTCGCCCGGGACATAGCCGGTCATCTGGAGCACCAATCCGGGCACGGCGCTGCCGAATCCTGCGCCGATCTTGACCGCAAAGATGGAGGCCGACAGGACCAAAGCGGTCATCTGCTGACCCGAGCGCCAATCGATATATTCCGCGATATCGGTGAACATCGAAAAGGCCAGCACCATCAAAAAGCCAAACCCGATCCCGACGAAAAACTGGGCGATGGTTTGCGGCCACACCGCATCGAGCGCAAACATTGAGAATGTGATCATCCCGGCAATTTTGATGGCCCCGCCCAGCAGCAGCAAATGCGCCTTTTCAAACCGTTTTTGCAGCAGATAGGCGATGATCACGCCCAGCACCTGCCCCAGGGCCAGAGCGGTCAGAAACAGGCCAAACCGGTCGAGGAACAGAAAAACTGGCGCGCCGTCATCGCCCGCGACATATTTGAAATAGAATTTGGCGCTGGTGGCGCGGCTGGCAATCGCCAACACGCCCATCACCGCCGAAATGGACACCGCAATCCACGCGCCGGTGCGCACCAAAGTGCCCAGATCGCGGCCCACGCTGGAATTGGCCGGTGCAGCAGGAATACGTTCCGTGGTCGTGGCGAAGGTGGTGATGTAGCAGACCAATGCAATCGCCGCCCACACCGCCATAGTCAGCATGATCCCGCGCGCTTCGTCCCCGCCGCCCAATTCGCGCACCAAAGTGGTCGCCAGCGCCCCGATCATAATCCCGGCAAAGGCGGAGAAGAACATCCGGTACGCGGTGACATTGGCGCGCTGTGTGGTGGAGGGCGAAATCACGCCGAGCAATCCGGCATAGGGCACATTGACCGCAGTGAAAGCCAGCATGGTCAGCCCATAAGTGACATAGGCCCAGACCAGCAGCCAGCCCGGCGACAGGTCAGGCGCGGCGAAGACTAAAACACCAAAGACCGCAAACGGCACTGCGCCAAACAGCAGATAGGGGCGATACCGGCCCCAGCGCGTGCGGGTGCGATCCGCGATCATGCCCATCATCGGATCGGTGAAGGCATCGAGCGCCCGCGACAAAAACAGCATCAAAGCCATCGCCGCCGGCGCCACCCCGCCCAGATCGACAAAGTAATAGAGCAGAAAGGCAGCAAAGAAATTGAGATAGAGCCCGGAGGGAATATCGCCCCCGCCATAGCCGACCT
>JABSPI010000114.1 GCA_013214365.1 Erythrobacter sp. | reverse complement strand
ACGATCCGCGCGATCACTTCGCGCACATCATAGGGCGCGCGCACATCCTCGGGCACGATGGCGTAGAGGTCATCCGCATCAAATTTGGGCGGGCGCGGGTCTTTCAATGCGATGTCTTTGGCCGCGCCGGTATTGGCGCCCAATTGGCTGACAATATCGCGCACAATGGTGAGCGCGTGTTCGTCGTTTTCAGCCAGGTGATCGACCACGCCTGATTTCTTGGCGTGAAGGTCGCCCCCGCCAAGGTCCTCGGCGCTGATTTCTTCGCCTGTCGCCGCTTTCACCAGAGGAGGACCAGCGAGGAAGATCGTGCCCTGATTGCGGACAATCACCGTCTCATCCGACATTGCAGGCACATAGGCCCCTCCGGCCGTGCAAGAGCCCATGACGCAAGCGATCTGAGGAATACCCAGCGCGCTCATATTGGCCTGATTGAAGAAGATGCGGCCAAAGTGATCGCGGTCGGGGAAGACCTCGGCCTGATGCGGCAGGTTCGCGCCCCCGCTATCGACGAGATAGATGCACGGCAGGCGGTTCTCCATCGCGATCTCTTGGGCGCGCAGGTGTTTCTTGACCGTCATTGGATAATAGGTGCCGCCTTTGACCGTCGCATCGTTGCACACGATCATCACCTGACGCCCCGACACGCGNCCNATGCCGCACAGGATCGAGGCACCGTTAATGTCGCCTTCGTAAAGNCCATGCGCGGCGAGCTGGCCGATCTCAAGGAAGGGCGAGCCGGGATCGAGCAGNCGNTCCACCCGCTCACGCGGAAGCAGCTTTCCGCGCGCCACATGCCGCTCGCGCGAACGCTCGGGGCCGCCCAGCGCGGCGGCGGCCACGGCGCTGCGCAGGTCGCTGGCCAGCGCCTGATTATGGTCAAACCGCGCTTTGGCGTCCGGCGCTTCGCGGTCGAGTTTGGTGGTGAGAACAGGTGCGGTCAAAACGCCTCTCCAGCGAGAATAAGAAGCCCGATCAGCGACAACAGATAGCCGCCGGGATGTTTGGCTTTCAACATGATCAAATTGCCAAGGCCAAGCGCCACCCACAGCCCGCCGGTCGCCCAGATCAGCGTTGCAGGCGTATCGGGCAGGACAATAATCAAAGCGGTCAGCAGGAAAAAGCCCGAGGCCGAATGCCAGCCAAACCGCGTGATGCCTTGCGTCATAGGGTCTTGAATAAACGGATCATCCACCGCCAGCGTCGGCGCGATCAGCATTTTGTGCCCCATGACCGAATGGAAAATTGTGGCGAAAACGATGAGGCCGGCGGCAGTGAGATGAAGTGCGGGCTGTGTCATCTTATAGCCCCTCCGCTTCAGATGGTCTTTTTTCTTCATCATCCCACATTTCGGCGATCCCTTTGGCCTGCTCGACAACGTTGGGAGATGGATCGCGAATTGCCCGTAACAAGTATGGCCAACCGTTCTCAACCTCCAACTCCCCTGCCATCCATAAATCATCAAGGAGCGATACGGCCCACATTCTGGTTGTCTCATTGTGCGAGCTCATCAACTCGTCAAAATGTTCTAAGACCCAAGGGGTTGCGATTGATCTTAGGAGTTCAACCGAGTCACAAGCTTCTTGAGAGACGGGCGCGGATCGAAAAATCTCCAGACATCTTTGTATGGCGCTTTTTGGCCTCAAAAGCCGTAGCACTGAGCGCGCCAATTCAGAGCCTGGCTGATGCAAAAGGTAAAAGTCAGCTGCGTCAGCACCGATATTATTGCCGACAATCAGGTTCAGAGCTCGGGCCGCAGCACCGCTTCCGCTCAATTCTGAGTGGCCGCCATCTGTGAATTTGATTGTGCCTAGCGCATCTGCAAGATCGCGCCAGTCGACTTTATCACTCACCCCGCAGCCCCGATCAATTCGCGCCCGATCAGCATCCGACGGATTTCATTGGTCCCCGCACCAATATCGAGCAGCTTTGCATCGCGCATATAGCGTTCCACCGGCCAATCGGTGGTGTAGCCCGCGCCGCCCAGCGCCTGCACGCTTTCGGCGGCCACGCGGAAGGCGTTCTCGCTCGACAACAAAATCACGCCCGCCGCATCGAAGCGGGTCGTCTGGCCCGCATCGCACGCTTTGGCCACCGCATAGGTGTAGGCCCGCGCCGATTGCAGCGCGACATACATATCCGCGATCTTGGCCTGCATGATCTGGAACGAGCCGATCGGTTTGCCGAACTGTTTGCGCTCGCGCAGATAGGGAATGACCGTGTCGAGACAGGCCTGCATAATGCCCAACTGCAATCCAGCCAGCACAACGCGTTCGTAATCGAGGCCCGACATCAACACGCCCACACCGCCATTGACCGGGCCCATCACGCGGTCCTCAGGGATATGGCAATCGTCAAACACCAGCTCAGCGGTGGGAGAGCCTTTCATCCCCACTTTCTCGATCTTTTGCCCGATCGAGAAACCTTCATCCCCCTTCTCGATGATAAAGGCGGTGATCCCGCGCGATCCCGCGCTGCCATCGGTTTTGGCATAGACCACCAAAGTGTCCGCTTCGGGCGCATTGGTGATCCAGAATTTGGTCCCGTTCAAAACATAGCCGCCCTGGACCGCTTCGGCTTTGAGCTTCATCGAAACCACGTCGGATCCCGCATTCGCCTCCGACATGGCGAGGCTGCCGACATGTTCACCCGAAATCAGCCCGGGCAGATATTTGGCCTTTTGTTCGTCATTGCCCCACCGGCGAATCTGGTTGAGGCACAAATTGGAATGGGCGCCATAAGACAGCCCGATACTCGCACTCGCGCGGGACACTTCCTCGACCGCGATCACATGTTCCAGATAGCCAAGCCCCAGCCCGCCCCATTCTTCTTCGACCGTGATGCCATGCAGGCCCAGCTCGCCCATGGGTTGCCACAATTGCCGCGGGAAAGCGTCATTGCGGTCGGTCGCCTCGGCCAAGGGCATGATCTGCTCATCGGCAAACCGGGCGGTGGTTTCACGGATCATCTCTCCCGCTTCGCCAAGCTGGAAGTCAAAATCAGGGGTAGCGCGCATGGTGTTCTCTCAATCCCAAAGAGCCGGGCGCCCCCAAAGGCGGGGCGCGCAGCGTTCATATATTGCGCGCCTTAGCAATTCGCTTGCCGCTCGCCAATGGCGCTGCGCGGGTGTTTTGTCTGCACGCATTTGTGCCCGGCTTGGCGCTTGCGGCGCTTGGCGGATGAGCAAATCACCTCTAGGCTTGGCAATTATGATGCACTTGTCCGCCCGTTTCTTTCTTCTGGCCGCGTTTCCGGCTTTGTGGTTGATGGGCTGCGCGGCGGCGCCAAGCGATGCAAATGACACCGCAGCAAAAGATGCGGCGGGCGCTGGCGACGGTGGCAATGGCGCGGTGCAAAACCCCAGCCCGGCGCCAATGGCGGCGACCGGATGGCTCTCGATCGGCGGCGACGGCGCGGTGCAAACCACATTTTTCGATGCCGATGGCCGCTACCGCGATTGGCGCAATGGCGCGCAGCTGGCGAGCGGAAACTGGGCCAAGCGTAGCGATGGGCGGATCTGTTTTGAACCCGATGCCGGGCTGGGCGATTGTTGGAAGATTGATCCACCCGACAAAAACGGCGAGGCCATCGCCACCGATTCCGAAGGCAAGTCGATCGCAATCCGGCAGGTGACCTATATCGCGCCCGCCGAACCCGCCGAACCCGCCGCGCCGGATGCATCGCCTGACGATCCCGCCGACAATCCGCCCGCCAATTGATGCACGCAAACGCACCTTAAAAAGCACTGACGGGAACCGAGCCGATCACACAGCCTGCCCACACCGACCCCGCAATCCTGCGTTTTGACAAGGTTGAGCGCCGCTATGGCGATGTCGCTGCTGTGGGCGGGGTGAGCTGCGCGATTGAGGCGGGCAGCTTTGTCGCATTGGTGGGAAGCTCGGGATCGGGCAAATCCACCCTGCTCAAAATGGTCAACACTCTGGTCCAGCCAAGCTCGGGTTGCGTGATGTTCAAGGGCGAGGATGTGACCACGCTCAAGCCTGCCCAATTGCGCCGCCGGGTCGGCTATGTGTTTCAGGGCGTCGGTCTGTTCCCCCATTTCACCGTGGGCGAGAATATCGCAATCGGCCCGCGTTTGGCGGGCGAGGCTCTGGCGCGAAGCCGGATTGCCAAATTGCTCGACCTGGTTGAGTTGGAGCCGGCCATGGCCCGGCGCATGCCTGATGAATTGTCCGGCGGACAACGCCAGCGTGTCGGGGTGGCACGCGCGCTGGCGGGGGATCCGGAATTGTTGATTATGGACGAACCGTTCGGCGCGCTCGATCCGATCACCCGCGATGGCTTGGGCGAAAGAGTGCGCCAATTGCAC
>JABSPI010000113.1 GCA_013214365.1 Erythrobacter sp. | reverse complement strand
GCTGAGCGAAATCAGTGATCCTTTGTCGTCATAGGCAAAGGATTTGAGCGGCTTCCCGCGCTCCAACCGGCAGATATTGGTGAATACCGTCGCTGCCATCTGGTGGGCTGCCTGGGCTCGCGGTGGGATCGGTCGATCGTCGCCCGGCGGTGTGTAAGACGCGCAATCGCCAAGGGCAAAAATGTCGGGATCGTCCAAAGTTTGCAGCGTGCCTTTCACCACAATCTGATTGCGCGGCGTCGCCTCGAGGCCAAGCGTGCTGAGCATATCCGCGCCTTTCACGCCCGCCGCCCACACAATCATATCCGCCTCGATATGCTCGTTATCCTTGGTGATCAGCTGGCGCCTTTGCGCCTCGATGATCTGCGTGCCCTCGCGCACCACGACACCCAATGCCTCAAGCTCCTTACGCGCAGCCTTGGCCAGCTTGTCGGGCAATGCGGGTAGGATACGCGGACCAGCTTCGATCAAGGTCACATCGAGCCGGGTTTCATCGAACACTTCAAGACCATAATGGCGCAGTGCGCCGGCGGCATTGTAAAGCTCCGCTGCCAATTCGACACCGGTTGCACCGGCCCCAACAATCGCCACTTTCACCCGCGCATCGGCGTCGGGATCGGTCAGCATTGCACGGCTGACCCGCAGGCAGTGATTGAGCAGCTTGGTTCTAAACCGGTCAGCCTGTTTGCGGCTGTCGAGATAAAGGCAATGTTGCGCGACGCCTGGTACCCCGAAATCGTTCGAAACCGATCCCATAGCCAACACCAAAATGTCATAGCGGATCGTGTGCTGACCGATCAGCTCCTCTCCAAAATCATCCGTGACAGGCGCCAGTGTGATCGTCTTTGCCTCGCGATCAATGCTCGCAAGACTGCCCTGGAAAAACCGGTAGCCCCATTTGGCGCAATGGCCGCGATAGCCAACTTCGTCGAGATTGGCGTCAAGCGAACCGGCCGCCACTTCGTGAAGGAGCGGTTTCCAGATGTGCGAGAGGTTCTGATCAACCAGAATGATGTCGTGGTGTTTGTGGCCATATTTCGCACCAAGCCGGCGAACCAATTCAAGCCCACCTGCGCCGCCGCCCACCACGACAATCTGACGTTTGGGTGAGGCGCCGCTGCGTGCGGGGGGGAGGCGTTCGGAATCGGATCGCGACTGTGTGTCGGGTTTCATTTATGGGCCCTGCTTTGTGGCCCCCGATCCCGCTGGGGCGCGTCATCGTTTACGAACTTGGCTACAAGCCGGCACAATTGCAAGCTTTTGGGGACGAAAGCTCAACAATCGACCGCGGCGCGATACCTCCATTCTGGGTCCAAGCTAGGTGTTTGCCCTAGGCGAAGGCAGGCTGTGCCTGCGCTAGAATAGTGCTCACATTTTTGCGCGGTGTGCTTGTCCTAAAGGTGCAGGCCGGTCGGAGCCCTATAGAAGAGGAGAGCGGGCAAGTGTTTGACCTTGAGCGATATATGCCTTTTTCCAAGGTGCTCTTATCAGAGCCTTTTCTGGTGGGTTTGTGGATAGCGTCAGATGTGATGATCGTCGCGGCCTGCTTGGCGATCCCGTTTGCTGCAGCGATTGTTGTGCATCGCCGCCCCGATTTCACACACAGGGGATTGGTCACGCTATTCGCGGTCGCCATTTTGCTGTGCGGCCTTGTCCATGTCATGGATATCGTCACACTCACCCACCCGTTCTATCCACTCGCTGGTCTGGTCAAATTGGTGACTGGGCTGGTCGCGATTTTGACCGCGATCGCAGTNTTTCGGATCATCCCNACCCTCGTGCAAATCCCAAGCGCCGATCGGCACCAAAAGGTTATCGAGCAATTGGAGATGACGTTGGCCGATTTATCGCAGGCGCGCGATCAGCTTGAGAGCAGGGTTAAACATCGCACCGAAGAATTGCGGGCGGCCAATATGGAATTGGCTTTTACCGCGCGCGAAGCGGTGGAGCGAAGTTGCAATTTGATCGAGGTTGTATCGTCTTTGACCGATGCGGGGATCGGCCAAGGGGGCCATCCACAAAATTTCTTGCGAGAATTGCGTGGGCGCATTGATGCGCTTGCATTGGCTACCACCACTGTGATGGAACAGTCTGATATGACAGGGGCCAATCTTGAATATCTGATCCGGCGACAAGGCGAACCGTTTGTGGCGGATCCGGTATTGCAACTCGATACAACTGGCCCTCAGATTTCCACTGGGACGCAAGGCGCACAAGCAATCAGCCTTGTCATATATGAATTGGGTGCCCGCTTCGCCCGGTTGGGGCGCGACCCAAGATCGCGAGGGCGCATCGCGATTAGGTGGGCTATCAACCAACAAAGCGGACGATCCGATGAGTTCACGATTGAGTGGCGCGAAACATTTGACCCGCCTAGCGTGGGTGATTGCGCCATCGCGGTCGGAGGCGACGGGACCGATACACCGGAACCATTGGCCGATTTTAGCGAGACATTGCTCACCCGGATTGTTCCGCGCTTGCTGGATGGGAAGGGGCGTATAGATGTCGCCCCGGCCACTTTCATTTACCGCCTGACATGTCCTTTAGCGGCGCTTGAAAACCCACAAAATCCAGCACTCTTGATCAATGCCGCAGACAATGATGATGCAGCTCAATCAGTTGTGAGCGAGGCCTAGGCAGCGGGGCGATCGAATAGCCAGGCCAGAGGCGCTGGCAGGTCACCGCCATGAAAATCCACCTGCAAGACCCTGCGTGAGGCGCTGGACAAGGACGCCTCCGAGGCGTGTAAGATCGGCGTTGCATAAAGCCAAACATCGCCCCTTTCGGCCAAGCAGGCGTAGATAGAGGAGCGTTCGACCAATGCGTCGATCTCTCTTTCTGCGATCAATCCATGTTGGTGGGAGCCAGCAGCGATCTTGAGCGGCGCATTGGAATGGTCGACCCGGTCAAGGTGGAAACGTGCTGTTAGCATGGTTTCAATGACGCAGAAGGGTGGCTCGACATGGGTTATGCCATGTTTGCGCGTCCAACGCTCATATCCTGGCATTTCGTGATGATCCTGCACGCAGATCGTGCGATCCTGATGCCAGCCAAGCGACCAATTCCCGCGTGCCTCGACATCGCCCGTTTTGTCAAAGGCAATCGCTCGCACGGCGCGTGCCTTTGGTCCGATCAGGCCCTGAACAAGTTCATGCAGCGGCTCTACGATAGAGGCAAAGCGCGCCGCCTCGCTCAGACGGTGTCCCGCTCCAGCCGGCACAGTGGCGAAAAACGCTTCAAGCTCGGCTAGTCTGTCAGGCGACAGGCGATGAACCAATTCGGCTCCATCGCGTTTCAATTGCAAAGCGCTTAGCCCTCGCGCTTGTCCAGCCATTCCTCGAGCCATTTGATCGAATAATCGCCATGCAGCACGTCGGTCTGGTGCAACAATTCCTGATGCAGGGGTATGTTGGTTTTGACACCTTCGACCACCATCTCTTCAAGCGCGCGGCGCAGGCGCATGATGCAGCCTTCGCGGTCGCGGCCATAGACGATCAGCTTGGCAATCATGGAATCGTAATAGGGCGGCACCGAATATCCAGCGTATAGCCCGGAATCGACCCGCACATGCATCCCGCCGGCCGGGTGGTAATGGGTCACCTTGCCCGGTGACGGGGCAAAGGTGAACGGGTCCTCAGCATTGATCCGGCATTCGATCGCGTGGCCTCTAAATTCGAGGTCTTCCTGAGCCACCGATAAGGGCTTGCCCGCGGCAATGCGGATTTGTTCGCGCACCAGGTCAACCCCGGTGATCGCTTCGGTGACGGGATGTTCCACCTGCAGACGGGTGTTCATCTCGATGAAGTAAAACTTCCCGTTTTCCCACAGGAACTCGATCGTGCCCGCCCCGCGATAGCCCATGTCGCGCATGGCCTGGGCGCAAATCTCGCCCATGCGCATACGCTCTTCATTGTCGATGACGGGCGAGGGCGCTTCTTCAAGCACTTTTTGGTGGCGCCGTTGGAGCGAACAATCGCGTTCGCCCAGATGGATCGCATTGCCATTGCCATCGCCAAACACCTGAAATTCGATGTGGCGCGGATTGCCGAGATATTTTTCAATATAGACCGTGGCATCGCCAAAGGCGGCTTTCGCCTCGCTGCCGGCCTGTTGCATCAAGGTTTCGAGCTGGTCCTCGCTCTCGCATACCTTCATGCCCCGGCCACCGCCGCCCGACGCGGCCTTGATGATCACCGGATAGCCGACTTCGGCTGCGATTTTCTTGCCCTCTTCGGGGTCTTCGATCGCGCCGTCCGAACCCGGGACCAATGGTAGACCGAGGTCTCCAGCGGTTTTCTTGGCCTGCACTTTGTCGCCCATTGTGACGATATGTTCAGGCTTGGGCCCGATCCATGCAATGTCATGCGCCTCGACGATTTCGGCAAATTTGGCGTTCTCGGACAAGAAGCCGTAGCCTGGGTGGATCGCATCGCACCCTGCCACTTCGGCGGCCGAGATAATCGCGGCGTGGTTAAGATAGCTGTCCGTTGCGGCCGGTGGACCAATGCAGACCGCGTGATCGGCCAGCCGTACGTGCATGGCTTCTGCGTCAGCGGTCGAATGAACCGCGACGGTTTCGATCCCCATTTCGTGCGCAGCACGGTGGATACGCAGGGCAATTTCGCCGCGATTGGCGATCAGGATGCGATTGATTGCCACGCCCGATTACCCAATGACGACCAGCGGTTGATCAAACTCAACCGGCTGGGCGTTTTCAACCAGGATAGCTTTGATTGTGCCGGCTTTGTCGGCGGCTATCGGGTTCATCACTTTCATCGCTTCCACGATCAGCAAAGTGTCGCCTTGTGCGACGGTATCGCCGACCTTGATGAAATTAGGAGCGCTGGGCTCCGGCGCGAGATAGGCGGTGCCTACCATTGGCGATTTGAGCGCATCGGCATGATCGGCGGCTGGCGTCGCTGCGGGTGCCGCTTCGGGGGCGGGCACGGCGGCCGCAGGTGCAGGGGCTGCCGCCGGGGCAGCCATAGCGGGGGCGGCAACAATGCTGCCACCACCGCGCGCCACGCGGATTTTGCGGTCGTCATCCTCGACTTCGATTTCGGTGAGACCAGTTTCGTTGAGCAGCTCGGCAAGTTCACGCACGAGTGCAGTGTCGACATTCATGCCGGATTTTCCACCGGCATTTGGCTTCTTACTAGCCATGTAATCCCCTAATATGACCCATAATCAGGTGTTGAATTAGGCACTATTCACGTCAATTGCGGCTGGCAAGTGGCAATCGCTGCAATTTTCTTGTCTGCCGAGGGGGATAAGATGCGTTTTTTGACCATTCGCGCGATTTTGTGGCTCACACGGCGCCTGACGCTACGGCTTCGAGCGCGATAATGTAGGAGCGGGCTCCGTGCCCCTCGATCGTTTTGGCCGCCGCCATCCCGATATAGGAGGTGTGACGAAATGCCTCGCGCGTTTTGGGGTCAGACAGATGCACTTCAATCACCGGGACGTTGATCGCCTTGGCCGCGTCGAGCAGCGCGATCGAGGTGTGGGTATATGCGCCTGCATTGATCAGAACCGCGCGCGCNCCCTCGGCTTNCGCTTCGTGCAGCCAATCCACCAACATGCCTTCGTGATTGGTTTGCCGCATATCNATGGTCAGGCCCAATTCGCGACCGCGATCCTCCAGCATGCCGGCGATTTCATCGAGCGTGGTGGAGCCGTAAATCTCCGGCTCACGCAGACCCAGCAGGTTGAGGTTGGGGCCATTGAGGACATAGACAAGATTGCTCATGGCGATGGGCCTAGCGCGCAATGCGCGCAATCGGAAGCGTCTATCAGGTTTAGCTTCGTTCCGGCCAAAGCGACGCCGGCATGAGAAATAGGTCGGTGTCACTCGTGCTTTCACCCGCGGCAGTGAGCATCGCATGGACTTGACCACGGTGGTGGGTCTGATGGTTAAACATGTGCACGAGCAACATTGATAGAGGCGCTGTGCTGTCGCGGCCAACCGATCCGCTGAACCAGGTGAGGCTGCCCTTGACTGGTCCGGCCTCATTTCCATCGGCGAAATCGATCAGCTTTTTATCTAGTGCGCAGCGCAGGTCGTACAAATGTTCGAAGTCATTGATATAGTTTGCGCTTTCTCTGGCAGAAATGCGCGGCGCTTCGATCAATTCGAGCCGCGACATCCAAATCTGATCAGCCCAATAAAGGTGCGACAAGGTTGCATGAATTGACCCAAAGAAGGCACCTCGATCCTCGCGCCGTGCGGGATCGGGTAGACGGTTTGCAGCCGCATATATCTCCCGATTTTGCCAATGATTGTAACGGGCCATCACCTGCAAATAGTCTGATGTGATCATGCCAATGCCTAGAAAACTGCACTGATCAAGCTTGGCCACCATTCAAAACTGTCCACGAACATTTTGAAGGTGAGGGCACCTGTGAACAAGCACAACCCCAAAAGGCTGGCCCAATATGGACGCCGCAAGCGCACCAAATCGTAAGCAATAAGCGCCGCGTAAATTGCAAATTCGCAAAGCAAGATCAGTGTGCCAGGAAGGCCCAACCCAAGAATCAACCGTGCCATAGCCGGGTCGATCATCATTATAGCGCCAAGGAGCATCAAACGCTTATGCGCCGCCGCATTGCCGCGGTTCAAGAGTCCAAGCGTGTAGACAATGCTGAAATTTATGATGTCGAAAATTGGGAAAACGGCTCCAAATACGGCAGGCCTTCCAGCAATCATCATGCCCGGTTTGGTAATCGCTTGAGCGACAACAAGATAGCCTATCAAAACAATGGCAGCGGCAAGGATCAAGCTGAGCTGCCCCAACCGCTTGTGAAGCCAGATATGGCCGCTGCTCGCCAAACGCGCCTGCACAGCAAGGAGTATGAACCAGCCAAGGCAAACAGCGCCGTGGAAATGGAGAAACACCGGGACCGATAATGGTCCGCCAGCTTTCGAAAATCCGGCCAGACTAAATCCTGAGACGACCACGGCTAGCAACACCAGAGCCATATAAAAGAAAAATGGCTCTCCTGGCTTTGCTGGCTTTGCTGGTTTCGCCATTCCCTTTGCCCCCCTTTTTGCCTGTGCCGCATAAAATCGAGCGAAAATAAATGAAATGCAACCTCAAGCGGCAATGCCCTCATTTTGGCACTATGTTCGGGATATGTCAGCCGAACGCTTTGTTGATGCCAAATCGCGACGCTCTGGCGTTTACCCCCAAAGGCAGCGTGCATTTGCCCTCAAAGGAGAGTGCACGCGCTGCGCTGGGTTCGGCGATGGCTCCCAAGCTAGCGATCTTTTAGCCAGCGCGCACCGGCCCCGATCAGCGCGCCGCCCGCTGCGCTCAGCGCCATCCAAAGAGCGCCAAAGGGCACAGCAAGACCAGCGGTTGAGCTTTGCCGTTCACCGGTGATCATCGGTTCGATCACCAAAAGGGCGCAAGCCACTGCATCTTTGCAAACTGGGGACCGATCGCTGCTCTACAAGCAAAGAGCGTGGGGGTCTCCTATTTGTCGACGCCTTTGACTTTGCCCCATTGGCGCGCCGCGGTGTAACCAAGATAGCCGGTGCCAAACAGCGCGTAGAGCGGTTCGGGTAGGCCGCCCAGATAGGCGTTCATTCCCGCCGCGATATCACGCGCAGCAACCGGATTAAACGCGCTCAGCAGCCCCATCGGAATCGCAGTCAAGATCAGGATATACATGAC
>JABSPI010000112.1 GCA_013214365.1 Erythrobacter sp. | reverse complement strand
GTGCCGCCGGTAAAGGCGATGACATCATTGCGCGAGACCGAAAAACTGCCGCCAGTATAAGGCCGGTCAAACCCCGCCCCCGATACGCCAGTGGCGACATCGCGGACCGATCCATCCAATGCGATGCGGGCGATACGGGTTTCGCCGCGCACATCATACTGGACATAGAGCGCGCGCGAATCGGCGTCCCATTGGAAAGCTGCGACGCTGTAATCCCAATCGCGTGTCAGCGATCGCGGATTGCTGCCATCGGCATCCATCACATACAATTGGGTGTTTTCATAAGCGCGCCCCTGATCATCGAAGCCGGTATAGGCGATCATCTCGCCATCGGGCGAGACACGCGGCGTGCCATCGGGGCCCTTGCGATCGGTCAGGGGGGTGGCCTCAAGCGTGCCCAGATCAAGCGCCCAGATCTCCGATTCGAGCGGGTCGGTTTGCCAATCGGGATTGCGATTGGCGCTGAAATAGAGCGTTTCGCCATCGCCCGACCAACTCAGCGCCCCGCCATCATGCGACGCACCAAAGGTCACTTGGCGCGCAGTGCCACCGGTTGCCGGCACAGTGAACAATTTGCGATAGCCCGGGCTCAGCTCGCCCGCACCATCCGCGCGGAAATTGAGCAGGTCGGTGATATCGAGCGGCGGCGCCCAGNCNGCGCCTTGCGGGCGGTTGGNGGGNGCNGAACCNAGGCTGGGCGGCTTGTCATTNACGAACATCGAATAGGCGATCGTCTCACCATCAGGCGACCAGGTGATGCTCGACGGGCTGCTGGCAAGGCCGGTCAGTTTGACCGCCGCGCCGCTATCAACCCATTGGACCCACAATTGCGCGCTGCCCCCTTCGGTGGCGATATAGGCGACGCGCGATCCATCGGGCGACCAGCGCGCGCCAAAGGCGCTGCCGTGGCGACCGGCAAAGGGGGTTTGCACCCCGCTGGCGACATCGATGGCCCATAATGTGCTGAGCGCGCGGTCGCTCATCACGTCGTTTTGGCGGCGGGTGTAGATGATGGTCGATCCATCCGGGCTGATTTGCGGATCAGACGCCATCGCCAACCCGAACAGATCCTGACCAGTGAACATGCGAACGGGCCCCGCGCCATTCGCAGTAGCGGTGGTGTTATCAGGGGAGTCTTGAGCGGGCGTTTGGGCATGGAGCGGCGCGATCACAGCGGCCATCATGACACAGGCGAGCGCGCTCGCAGCTGGCAAAACTTTGTTGCGCATGGAGGGGTCCTTGAACGAAGAGTGAGAGGCAATCGAGACGGTGTGCGATGTTTGGCCTGTACCCCGCAATTGGTCAATCGCCAGAGCGCAACACGTTTGGCCAATCGCACCAATGGCGCACAACGGGCCCAGCGCCTGCAAAACAATTTTGCCAGATCCGCCAAGATCGGTTAGAGGCGCACCGAACCCAGCCAAGCAGGAGCGCTTTCGATTATGGACAATTGAGCCACATTTCGTCCCTTCCACGATTTTGTCTGCTCTGGTTTGTCCATGTCACATATTCTGCTCGACGGCGTATCTTGCGCCGCCCCTGACGGCTCCCTCCTATTCCCCCCTTTGCACACCGCGATTGCGGATGAGAAAATTGGCCTGTTTGGCCGCAATGGCGCGGGCAAAAGCACTCTGCTGGAAGCGATTGCCGCAGCGCAGCGCCCAGATGCGCGCCCCTCTCCCGTGACCGTCCCCCGCGCACATGCGGGTGATCCAGGCCGCCAGCGGATTGTTGCCGGCACGATCACCTGCGACGGGCGAGCGGCGATGATGCGGCAAGCCACCTTTGCCCGCGGCCTCACCATTGCCGCCGCACTTGGCATTGCCGACGGGCTGGCGCGGCTCGATCGGATTGAGAACGGGACGGGCGATACCGAGGATTTTGCCGCCGCCGACTGGAACTTGCCCGCAAGGGTCGAGGGGGTTTTAAGCGCGGTCGAGCTGAATGGCCGCGCCAACGCTTCCAAAGGCACCGCGTCAGGACAGCGCGAGCACCTGCTAGCATGGCTGGCCGGACCGGTTGCCTCTTTGAGCGGGGGCGAGAAGAGCCGGGTCAAGCTCGCCCGCGCGCTGCTGGAGGAGCCCGACATCCTCCTGCTCGATGAGCCAACCAATGATATGGACGAGGCCGGACGGGCCATGGTGGCGCGGATTTTGGCGCGGTGGGATGGCCCGGCGCTGGTCGCCAGCCATGACCGCGACCTGCTAGATCAAATGGACCGGATCATTGAGCTGTCCAGCACAGGCGGGCTTGCCGTAACCGGCGGCTGGCATGCATTTGTGCAAGAGCGCGAGGCCGCGCGCGGACGGGCGCAGCGCGCGCTCGATCAAGCCAAATCCGTCGCCCACCGCGCCAAGGCCAGCCATCAGTCGCGCCGCGAGGCCAGCGCCCGTTCCGCCTCAAAGGGACGCATCGCCGCCGCCCGGCGCGGAGACACCAAGCTGGAAATCAACGCCAAACGCCACCAATCCGACCGCGGCTTTGCGCGTCGCATCCATCACAGCGAAGCCCAGATCGACGCCGCCAATACAGCGCTCGATCAGGCCCACCGCGCGGTCGAGCGCATCACCCCGATACGGATCGAATTGCCACCCTCGGGTCTGATGCCGGGCCACCGGTTGATCGCTGCCGAGGCGATCACCTGCAGCTATGATGGCCGCCCGATTTTTGGTCCGCTCGACTTTGAGGTGACCGGCCCGCAAAGGATTGCGATCACCGGCCCCAATGGCTGCGGCAAGACCAGCTTGTTGCGGATCATATCGGGCGCGCAGGCCCCCACCAGCGGCACGCTCACACGCAGCAATGCGCGCATCGCGGTGCTCGACCAACATCTCTCGCTCTTGCAGCAGGGCGAAACCGCGCTCGATGCGATGATGCACCATTTGCCGCATGCATGCGCGCATGATTGCCACGCCGCGCTCGCCCGCTTCGGCTTTCGCGCGCAATGGGCTGCGCGAAGCACCAACAGCCTGTCAGGCGGCGAGCGTGTCCGGCTGGCGCTGGCCTGTCTGTTTGGCGCGCCGCGCGGCCCCGATTTGCTGGTGCTGGATGAACCGACCAACCATCTCGATATCGAGGCGATCGAATTGCTCGAGGCGGCGCTGGCACAGTTTGACGGCGCGATCATCTGCGTCTCGCATGACCGGGCGTTCTGCACCGCTTTGGGGCTGAACCGGATATGGCAATTGGGCGGGCTTTGACGCGCGATGCGGGGCGCGAAAATGCGCGCAATTTTTACCCCGCTAACCGCCCGCAATCATCCGCCGGACCAATGCGCGCAATTCGCGTTCATAGGCGTCTTCGATCGCGGCAAATTCGCCCTCGCCATAAAACCGCACCAGAACCGGCCCCGAGGCGGCGTAATAACAGATCGCTGACGCGAGCATATAGACCTGTGCCACAGCTTCGGCGTTTGGCCGGTCATGGTCTCCGCGCGCCTCAACCAGTAGCGCGACATGTTTGTCGATCCAAGCTTTGAAGAACCAGTCATCTTCGGGCGCGTCGCGGCGCTGATGCTCAAGCAATTCGTGCATCAAGACTTTGGCATCGAGCGGATTGTCCACCATCGCGGCATAGACCCCCATAACCGCATCCTCGAACCGCTGCGCGGCGGGTGCGAAAGGGGCGACATTGTTGCGCAGGGTCACAAACATACGCTGCGCAATCCGGTGCAGGACTTCGCGGTAGAGGTCTTCCTTGCGGTGGAAGTGATAGAGCAGCGCCTGCTTGGTCAGCTCCAGCTCGCCCGCAATGAGCGAAATGCTCGCGCCGTGAAATCCGCGCGCGGCAAATTGGCGGTGCGCCGCGGCCAGCAATTGTTCGCGCGTGTCGTCAATCGCGGGGGTGGGGCCGGTATCGTCCATCATTCTCCAATGCTGCAAAACTGGCCGTTGACAAAACCCAGGGCCGGCACGCTGGTGTCGATCAAATCGCGCGGGGCAAGGTCGACCACCTCGCCCAGCAACATCGTGTGATCCCCGGCCGGATGCGCCGCCCATAAGCGGCAATCGAAATGCCCGATCGCCCCGGCAATCACCGGTTGGCCGTGCGCGGTGTAGCTGAAATCCTCGGCACGTTTGCCCGCATCGCCGCGCGCGGCATAGCGCAGCGCCAATTCACCCTGATCCGCCGCTAAAATGCTGATCGCGAAACGCGGCGCTTTGCGGAATATATCAAACTGGCTGGCTGAATTGTGCAGGCTCCAACACACCAAAAGCGGGTCAAGCGAGACCGATACGAAGGAATTGATCGTCATCGCA